>NZ_JBMDJL010000009.1:0-228530 GCF_057809175.1 Pseudomonas sp. FG43 | reverse complement strand
GCATCCCCCAGAAACGCTCACGCAGTTGCACACGGGCCGACGGTTGACGGGCCAGGAAGGCGAGATGCTTGGCGTCCATGCGGAGGTATTCCTGCGGGGGTCAGAACGGTTTGGAAATACTTGGAAAAACAGTGCGAGGCGAAGCTGATCGGCAGATCAGACCCTGCTCACCGGAGGCGGGAGTGGGAACGGCCGGGGAAACCAGAGGAGTGGCAGCGAGAAGGACAAGCAGAGCCGTCCTGGGGCGGGTGAATACACGATTCGTCCTTGCAATATCATATTGATATCAAATTCGGCGCGATTCTAGATTGCCATCATCCTGACGTCAATTTTTTGTAACGACCGTGTATCGGGGTTGGTACGGGGGCCGGAGGCCCCAGCTGCAAGCTGCAAGCTGCAAGCTGCAAGCTGCAAGCTGCAAGAAGTATGGGGCTGTGATTAGGTAGAGAAAGGAAGAGTTAATTTATTTTTGAATTATTAATAGCATGAAAGCATGCCTTCAATAAGAGGGCATGCTTTCATTCATTTGCACTTTTTTATAGCGTGTTTAATCAGGCGACCCGAACAAAGCGCTGCTGTTTTTTCGCGGCTTGCCATTCATCTTTAAGGTTCTGTAACAGGCTCGCCATGAACTCCGTATCGGCGGCTGCCTTCTTGCCGACGTAGCCCTGGCCTCTGCGGAACATTTTCAGGCTGCTCAGCATTTCCGGGTGGTTTGCCTGGAATTCGCTCTCTGCTGTGCAGGGCGACATGGGGTCGATATGCACTTCGCCTGAGTTCGCAATCCAGAGAATATGGCTGTCCAGAGTATCTTTGCGTACTGCAAACAGACGAGCCAGCTCATCAATAGTTGGATGATTGTTGATATTCATGTTGATGCTCCTTCGCTCGTTAACCTGTTTAATACCAGTGATATATAAACTTGCCTGTCGGGTGACTCATGAACGAGACAATGCATCCTGTTCATGTCATACATCCCGACCCAGAGGAAATGCAGGTAGCCTTGACATAAAGCCACTACAACAGGGAGGCGTCACGGAAGGAGAGCGTAGCGAAAGCCAAAGACATGGCTGGCGACCGTTACAAGGTCTGCCACAAGTATCATGAGGACGTTTCGCCAGCCGCTCGTCCTGTCGGACGTGCCATGCCGGTTCAGCTTCATCAATCTGCCTTGTGGGCAGCCTGCATCCGGGGAACATCTCGACGGCTTGCCGAGCCTGTTCAGTACATCTTTTCCAGCGCTCCCGATCAGGGAGACAGCTGCATAATGCAAAAGGAAAAGGCAGGCGTCAACAAATATGTAGTTATTATTTTTTATCACTACATAATCTTTTGAAACCAGCGGAAGAAGCGTCAGCAGTGACTATCCGGTCACTGCTGACGTAGAGGGGCTGCCGGTTTTAGCGGGCAGTGAATGCGGTGTAGCTGTTGATCAGGTTGCGATAGTTGGGGATGCGCTGGGAAAGCAGGTTGGCCAGGCCTTCCATGTCGTTGCGCCAGTCGATCTGCAGTTCGCAGGCCACCGAGAACCAGTTGACCAGTTGCGCACCGGCAGCGGTCATGCGCGCCCATGCCGCTTGCTGGACCGTTTCATTGAAGGTACCGGAAGCATCGGTTACCACGAACACCTCGAAGCCTTCGGCCAGAGCACACAGGGTCGGGAATGCCACGCAAACGTCAGTCACCACACCTGCGATGATCAGTTGCTGGCGACCGGTGGCCTTGACGGCCTTGACGAAATCTTCGTTGTCCCAGGCATTGATCTGCCCTGGACGCGGAATGTACGGGGCATCCGGGAACATTTCCTTGAGCTCCGGCACCAGCGGGCCATTGGGGCCTTGCTCGAAGCTGGTGGTCAGGATGGTCGGCAGGTTGAAGAACTTGGCCACATCGCCCAAGGCCAGCACATTGTTCTTGAATTCGTTGGGCGAAAAGTCCTGGACCAGAGAAATCAGGCCCGTCTGGTGATCGACCAACAGAACCGCTGCATCATCTTTGTTCAAGCGTTTGTACGGGGTGCTCATGGTTGACTCCTTGGTTTTTTATCGATATCCGGCGTTTGCATGCAAGGGTGAAACAATCAGAACGCAAAACACGAACAGCCAAACGCGCCCCAGAACCCCTGGAAGTCGCTGACCGGCACGCTGGAAAGCCGCGCTCGCTCATGGCTGTGGGAGTGCACGGCGCAAGGGCCGCTGCATTGGTGAACCTGGGCGAGTACCGGTGAAGAGGGTCGCCAGTGACCGGCGACCTTGGCCACAGGCGACCAGTCCGGCAGGACGGGCAGGCCCGGCGGTGCCAGCTTCTCGAAATCACCGGAACCGAATACGACCTTGCCGTCGACCACGGTCAGCACCGACTCGATCCACTTGATGGACTCTTCCTCGACGCTGAAATAATCCGCCGACAAGGCAACAAGATCCGCCAACTGGCCGACCTTGATCTGGCCCTTCTTGCCTTGCTCGGACGAGAACCAGGCGCTGCCGTGGGTGAACAGCTCAAGGGCGGTTTCACGAGGCAGGCCTTCGGGATACAGCTCAAGACCGCCGACGGTGCGACCGCTGACCATCCAGTACAGCGAAGTCCAGGGGTTGTAACTGGAAACCCGCGTGGCGTCAGTACCGGCACCCACCGGCACGCCTTCGGAGAGCATGCGTTTGATCGGCGGGGTCATTTCGGCGGCCTTGGCACCGTAACGGTCGACGAAGTATTCGCCCTGGAACGCCATGCGGTCCTGAATCGCAATACCGCCGCCCAGCGCCCGGACCCGCTCGATGTTCTTGGGAGTAATGGTTTCGCAGTGATCGAAGAACCACGGCAGGCCATTGAACGGAATATCGCGGTTGACCTTCTCGAAGACATCCAGCATCCGGGAAATGGATTCGTCATAGGTCGCATGCAGACGGAACGGCCAGCGATGCTCGACCAAGTGCCGAACCACGGGTTCAAGATCCTGCTCCATGCCAGGCGGCAGGTCAGGACGCGGCTCAAGAAAGTCCTCGAAGTCGGCAGCCGAGAAGGTCAGCATCTCCCCTGCCCCGTTATGCCGCAGGAAGTCGTCGCCCTGATGCAGAGTGACCGTATTGGTCCAGTTCTTGAAATCGGCCAGCTCTTCCTTCGGTTTCTGGGTAAACAGGTTGTAGGAAATACGCACCGTCAGTTGTTTTTCACGGGCCAGTTGTTCGATCACCGCATAGTCGTCGGGGTAGTTCTGGAAACCGCCGCCCGCATCGATGGCGCTGGTAACACCCAGTCGGTTGAGTTCACGCATGAACTGGCGGGTCGAGTTGACCTGATATTCCAACGGCAGTTTCGGACCTTTGGCCAGGGTCGAATACAGAATCATGGCATTGGGTTTGGCCACCAGCATGCCGGTGGGATTGCCCTGTGAATCACGAACGATCTCGCCACCGGGCGGGTTCGGGGTATCGCGGGTGTAGCCCGCCACACGCAACGCAGCGCGGTTGAGCAAGGCACGGTCGTAGAGGTGCAGGACGAACACCGGGGTATCGGGCGCTGCCTGATTGAGTTCTTCAAGGGTTGGCATGCGCTTTTCGGCAAACTGGAATTCATTCCAGCCACCCACTACACGCACCCATTGTGGCGTCGGCGTGCGGTCAGCCTGCTCCTTGAGCATGCGCAAGGCATCGGCCAGAGACGGCACACCCTCCCAGCGCAGTTCCAGGTTGTAATTGAGACCACCGCGAATCAGGTGCAGATGCGAGTCATTGAGGCCGGGAATCACGGTGCGCTTTTGCAAGTCGATGACCTGAGTGGCGCTGCCGCGCAATGCCATGACTTCAGCCTCGGTGCCCACAGCGACGAAACGTCCGCCACTGATCGCCACGGCACTGGCCTTGGGCTTTTCACGATCGACTGTATGAAATTGACCGTTGAAGAGAATCAGTTCGACATTCATTGCAGCACCTTTGGCAAAAGTTTGGGAAGCACCGGCATAACCGGAGAATGGCAAGGCAGGCAGGATCGCCGCAGCGGCGCTCAGCAATGAGCCTTTGGCAATGAAACGCCTGCGCTGCAAATCGGTTTTGTCATCACTCATGGGGTCACTTTCCTTGTGGATCCTTGGTGGAAGCTTTCAGCCAGGGCGCAAACAAGCGTGTGGCCGCAGGCATCAACAGATAAACCACCAGCAGAACGATGGTTACCGTCACCAGCGCGTTGCTGACGAGATAACCTGATAGCCATGGATTGAGTGCAAAGACCGGCTTCCATAGCAGAGGAATCAATAGACTCAGCGGCAAGATGACCAGAAAGGTCACGCACGCCTGCTTCCAGCGTGGTGGAGGTCCGACGTCATCACCCACTGGGGTGAACCAGAACTCGTTATGCGGGTTGACCTGCGTCTGGTCACCATCGGCAAGCATAGGCGCAGCCTCTTGCACCAGTTGCCGCCGCTCATCGGAGTCCAGCCAGCTCTGCATGGCTTCGGTGGAATGAAAACGCAGGACACAGGTAAACAACTGCAAGCCACCGGACTTGCTACGGATCACATCCACGCCCAGATGGCCAGGGTAGCCACCGGCAATCGTGACGATGCGCCGCAGCCAGGCTTCATAAGCCGCCTCTTGTCCGGCCTTGATCCGGTGTTTGATGACCAGCGTGACAACTTCATTGAAGACCGAACTGCTCAAGACACGGGCTTGTGCGTCGAGACGAATGGGATCAGACATGGCCTGCAACTCCGTAAACACCGAATGGAAATCTCCAGGTCAGACGACATGCTTGACCGAATAGAGATAGTGCCGTTGATTACAGGCCAAAAATTGAACGTATGTGCTGTCTTGTATCTGGATTGATACCTTCGCTCTTCGCGAATGAATTCGCTCCTACGCGGGCGGCGTAGGAGCGAATTCATTCGCGAAGGCAGGCCTTAAATGATCGGCATGGCCATGTACTGGGCAATGCGCGAACGCAGCCAGCGCTCGGCGGGATCATTGTCGTGAACGCCGCTCCAGACCATCGACAACTCGGCAGGCACGATGGGAAATGGCGGATCTTCGGCGCGCAATGTGCTGCCTTCCACCAGCGCACAGGCCGCGTAATCCGGCACAGTGGCAATCAACTCGGTGCCCGCCAGCAAGGCCCGCAAGCCATTGAACTGCGGCACCGCCAGCACCACCTTGCGGGCACGACCGACTCTGGCCAGATCCAGATCGATATTGCCGCTCAGGTCACCGGAAAACGACACCATTGCATGCTGACGTTCGCAGTACTCGTCCAGGCTCAGGGCACCGGGACGGGCGTCGCCACGGATCACCTTACAGCCGATCTCGCGCAGCTTCTTGCGTTTGGCATTGGCGGGAAGGTCCACGGTGTAGCTGACGCCCACCGAGATTTCCCCGGAAGCCAGCAAGGCTGGAAGGAGCAGGTAATTGGCCCGACGAATGACCACGATAATGCCGGGCGCTTCCTCGCGCAGTTGCGTCAGCAGCGGCGGTAACAGGCCGAACTCGGCGTCGTCGGAAAGCCCGATACGGAAGATATCGCAACTGGTGGACGGGTCGAACTCCTTGGCACGGCTGACCGCGCCGGAAATGGTATCCAGCGCAGGCCGTATTTCCTTGAGGATATCCAGGGCCCTGGCAGTAGGTTCCATTCCCCGGCCATTGCGCAGCAGCAATTGATCGTCGAACAGATCACGCAGGCGGCCCAGCGCGGCACTCACCGCTGGCTGGCCGATAAACAGCTTTTCGGCGACGCGGGTGAGGTTTCGTTCAAACATCAATGCCTCGAAAATCACCAACAGGTTCAGGTCGACGCGGCGCAAGTCGTTGCGGTTCATGCAAGGGCTCCAGAGGCTGGATACAGTCTGGTTCAAGTAGGCATGACAGGCCTGCTCAAACCTTGTACGCCTGTGCCTTTAAATATTGAACCCCGAGTGCCCGTGCTGTTTCGACCGCTCTGCAACAGGTGTTCCAACGTTTTTTATTGACCTGCCGCAGGCCTGTGGTCGCCAAAGCGGACTATGGTATGGAATCTCCATTTGTTGCAAGCGAGCCAGATACCATGCCACCAGCCTCCTCCGGAACCCTGTCCATGCGCGCCGAGCGGCTGCATCCGGGCTTCGTCATTGCCTGGCTGTTCTGCGCCCTGTTCTACTTCATCCAGTATTCATTACGCTCCGCGCCTGGCGTGATGATGCCGGAGCTGACCCATGCGTTCGATCGGGACGTCGTGGCCATCGGCGCCCTGATCGGGCTTTATTACTACACCTACTCGATATTCTCGATTATCGCGGGGGCCGCACTGGATCGTCTGGGCGCCAAGTATGTGATTCCTCTCGGCATCCTGATGGTTGCTCTCGGGGCCGCGCTGTTCGGCCTGGGTGAATTGCAGGCCGCGCAGATCGGACGCCTGCTGCAAGGTGCCGGCTCGGCCTGTTCCTTTATCGGAGCGGTCTATCTGGCCACTCACGGTTTTCCATCGCGCTATCTGGCAACGGCTGTGGGCTTTACCCAATGCTTCGGCATGCTGGGCGGCTTTGCCGGGCAATTCGGAGTCGGGCCGTTGATCCATGGCACGATTCTCTGGGAGCAGTTCTGGTTCATCTCCGCAGCCTGCCTGTTTGTCGTTGCGATCATGGTGCTGATCGCAACGCCCAAAGGGCATGACCCAAGGCCGGTCAGCAGCAGTGGCTCGGCAGGTTCGATACTCACGCCATACAGACAAGTGCTGAGCAATCCGCAGTCCTACCTGTGCGGCTTCAGCGCGGGCCTGTTGTTTCTGCCAACCACCATCGGCGATATGATCTGGGGCGTTCCGTTCCTGCGAGAAGGCTTGTCCATCGACTATACCGAGGCCGTGAATCGCAGCAGCATGGTGCCACTGGGCTGGGTGATAGGCTGCCCGTTGCTGGGCTATATCTCTGACCGTATCGGACGACGCAAACCTGTGATGATCGGCGGCGCCTTGCTGATCCTGGCGTCCTGCACTGCCATTCTGTATCTGCCCGCCGGCATCGCCCCGCCTTATCTGTTCGGCCTGCTGATGGGCATTGGCTCCGGAGCCGCGATGATTCCCTACACCGTCATCAAGGAGGTCAACCCGGACAACGTGAAAGGCAGCGCAACCGGTGCCATCAACTTTCTGGTGTTTACCTTCAGTGCCTTGCTGACACCGGTGTTCGGCCATCTGCTGAACCGGCTCGCTGCGGGTGGAAGCCTGAACCTTTCGGTCTTCCAGCAGGCAGGCGACTACCTGCTGGCGGGTATCGTGATTGCTATTGTGCTGGCCTTTTTCCTGAAGGAAACCGGCCCGCGAGGCAAGGGCAATAATCCACTGCAATAAACGCCATCACGCATGCGGAGCGCCATCAGCCTTGCTGGGCGCTGCGTATTGCGGCTTGAGCTTGCCTGCGTCGTCCAGCAGCCAGGCATCGAGAACTTCCCGGACCACTGGCCCGGCCACCCGGCCTCCCGCCTCACCGTTCTCGATCATCACCGCGACAACGATTTTCGGATGTTCAGCCGGGGCAAAGCCGACGAACAAGGCGTTATCCCGGTTGCGCTCCAGAGTCTTGAGACGGTCGTAACGCTCGCCCTGCTTGATCGCAACCACCTGTGCGGTGCCGCTCTTGCCAGCGATGTGATACTGCACTCCCTTGGCAGCATCCCGAGCGATGCCACGCGGATCATGCATAACCATTTGCATGCCTTGATTGACCTGAATCCATTCATTTGGATCTTTAAGCACAATATTGGGCATCGGATGCTCATCTACAGGTGCCGTGTCGCCGACTTCAACCGCCAGATGCGGACGATGCCACACGCCTTTGCTGGCAATCAGTGAAGTCGCCTGGGCCAGTTGCAGCGGCGTGACCTGCATGTAACCCTGGCCGATGCCGAGAATCACCGTCTCACCGGGGAACCACGCCTGACGGCGCGTGGCGCGCTTCCATTCGCGCGAAGGCATCAGGCCAGCGGACTCCTCGAACATGTCCAGCGAGACTTTCTGACCCAGGCCAAACATGGCCATGTAGTCATGCAGGCGGTCGATACCCAGCTTATGTGCCAAGGTATAGAAATAGGTGTCGTTGGAACGCATGATCGCAGTGTCCATGTCTACCCAGCCATCGCCGCTGTGGTTCCAGTTGCGGTACTTGTGATCAAAATCCGGCAACTGGAAATAACCGGGGTCGAACACCTTTGTAGAAGCACTGACCACACCCGTATCAAGCCCCGCAATGGCCACCTCCGGCTTGACCGTCGAGCCGGGCGCATACAGCCCGCGCAGCACCCGATTGAACAGCGGCCGGTCGATGGAATCCCGCAATGCGGCGTACTGCTTGAAGCTGATGCCGGTCACGAACAGATTGGGATCGAAACTGGGTTTGCTGACCATCGCCAGCACTTCACCGGTAGCCGGGTCCAGCGCCACAACCGAGCCACGACGATCACCCAGAGCATTCTCGGCCGCTTCCTGCAAATGCACATCCAGGCTCAGGGTGATGTTCTTGCCGGGAGTCGGGTCGGTATGTTTAAGCACACGCAACACACGACCCTGAGCGTTGGTCTCGACTTCCTCATAGCCCACATGCCCATGCAACTCTGACTCGTAGAAACGCTCGATGCCGGTCTTGCCTATCGACTGAGTGCCACGGTAATCGGTGTCCAGCTGTTTGGACTCTTTCTCGTTGATACGCCCGACATAACCGATGGAATGAGCAAAATGCGCGCCCAGCGGATAATGACGAATGAACTGTGGCGCAACATCCACGCCCGGCAGACGGAACTGATTGACTGCCAGCAAGGCGATCTGCTCTTCGGTCAACTCGTAGAGCAAGGTCGCAGGTTCAAACGGATGGCGTACCTGCTTGAGTTCCTTCTCGAAAAGGATGCGGTCCTCGTCGGGCAACGACAGGATGCTCATCAACTCGTCGATTACCTTATGCCAGTCGTTGGCACGCTCACGGGTCAGGGTCAGGTTGAAACTGGGACGGTTATCGGCGAGCACCACGCCATTGCGGTCATAGATCAAACCGCGCTCAGGCGGGATCGGCAGCACATGTACGCGGTTGTTTTCGGAAATGGTCGAGTGATAGTCGAACTCGATGACTTGCAGGAAATACATGCGAGCGACAAGACAAACGCTCAGTACCGTGACCAGCAGCGCGCAGGCGACGACACGCAGATTGACCAGGCGACTCTCTTTTTCATGATCCTTCAGAGGAATGGGATTGGGCATTTCTACAGCTTCTCGGTAATGACGAACGACGCGGACGATATATGTAAGTAAATATTTCGGCGCGCACGATACCAAGAAGTGAAGGGTTGCAGGGGATTGTCTGCCGAGAGGAAGCGAGACAACCCGCGAAAGAAGCTACTCCTCCAGCAGCGGCTCTGCCACGGCTTCACGAGCATGCATGATGCGTGGCATGTTGCCTTCTATCCAACGGGCCAGCGTCTCGACCTGCAAGGCTATCTCTTCGCCCATGGGAGTGAGGCTGTATTCGACATGAGGTGGCACCACCGGCAGCGATTTGCGATCGACAAAGCCGTCGTATTCCAGATTTTGCAGGGTCTGTGCCAGCATTTTTTCGCTTACACCGCCGATCTTGCGGCGAATCTCGCTGAAGCGATGCGTGCCGTCACGCAATACCACCAGCACCAGAACCCCCCAACGGCTGCATACATGGCTGAGCACACTGCGCGAAGGGCATTCGGCAGCCATCAGTTCACCCTGACGCCCGCAAGCGTTCAATGACCCGGAGTTTGAACCAGAATTGCCAATGAGGTGGCTCATATACTTACCTTTTTGTTAGTACTTACGAAAGGTTAGCTTAATGTCTATGCTGATCTTTCACTTCTAATTCAATGAGCTTAAAGGACCCACTCATGATCGTCGTCACAGGTGCTACCGGCCAGCTTGGCCGTCTCGTCATTGAACAACTGCTCAAGCGCGTCCCTTCCTCACAGATCATCGCAGCCGTACGCAGCCCTGAAAAAGCTGCCGACCTCGCCGCACTGGGCATTCAGATCCGCCAAGCGGACTACTCGCAACCCTCTACGCTCGACGGCGCCCTGACAGGTGCGCAAAAGGTGTTGCTGATTTCCTCCAGTGAAATAGGTCAGCGCCTGCCACAGCATAAAGCCGTGATCGACGCTGCCAAACGCGCTGGTATCAAACTGCTAGCCTACACCAGCGTTCTCCACGCCGATACATCGGTATTGGGTCTGGCTCAGGAGCACGTCGAAACCGAAGCTGCCTTGCGCGACAGCGGTGTGCCAACCGTCATTCTGCGCAATGGCTGGTACCACGAAAACTACACCGCGGGCATTCCAGCCGCTCTGGGCCTTGGCTCGGTCTACGGCTGTGCCGGCGATGGCCGCATCAGTTCGGCAGCCCGCAACGATTACGCAGAAGCCGCCGCTGTGGTACTGACCTCAAACGAGAGTCAGGCAGGTCGAGTCTACGAACTGGCTGGCGATGAGTCCTACACCTTGGCCGACTTTGCCGCCCAGGTGTCGCAGCAGAGCGGAAAAACCCTGCCTTACGTGAACCTTCCACAAGCCGATTATCAAGGCGCACTGGAGCAAGCCGGTTTGCCACAACCGATCGCGCATCTGCTGGCCGACTCGGACACCGGCGCATCCAAAGGCGCACTCCACGATGACAGCCACCAGCTAAGCGCACTCATCGGCCGAGCCACCACGCCGGTATCGGTGAGCATTGCTGCTGCCCTGGCTGGATAATCAAGGGCGTCATATCCAATCGAATGTTTTACGGTGACCAGGGTCCCAGTCTATGTAACCGGCATAAAGCCATGAATCAATAGACTGGGAGTCTCTGACATGAACGGCAAATCGTTGATCGCCTGCCTGACCCTGCTGGGCTGCTTCTCTGTTGTCACCCTGCCTGCTCAGGCGGAACAGAAGGTCGAAGAGTCTGCAGACAACATGCACGAACTGGAACTGGGCTCACGGGCACCGCAGCAATTCCAGCGTACCGAGGCCGCTATTACGGACTGGAAAAGTAAAGGTCTCCCCGCTCCCGCCAAAGAAAGCCAGTGGGTACGCATCAATGACAAGTATGTTCGCGTGCAAGTGACCAATGGGCAGATCGTCGATATCGTTCCAGCGTCAAAATAACCCACCGAATGATTTGCAATGCAGGAACTCCCGGTGCATAAAACCACCATTCAATGGACCGGGAACCTGACATGAAAAGCAAATCCTTGATCGCCTGCCTGGCGCTGCTGGGCTGTGCATCAATCGCAACCCTGCCCGCTCAGGCGGCACAAACCGTCGAAGCGGCTGGCAGTACCTACCGGGAAATCGACGTCGGCTCATTCTTGCCAGAGAGATTCCTGAGCACCAAGGCAGCCATGACCGACTGGAAAACCAAAGGCCTCACTGCGCCGGGTGTCAGCAGCCAGTGGGTACGCATCCAGGACAAATACGCCCGCGTACAGGTCAGCAACGGAAAAGTCGTCGAGGTTGTTCAAGCGCCAAACTGAGAGCGTTGAAACAGGCCTTCAGATTTGAGGGCCTTTGACCGGGAAAGACACGAAAGGCTTGATTTCCTTGAGCACGAACATGCTCTGCATTTCCTTGATGCCGGGCAAGCGCCGAATGGTAGTCATGGCAAAATCAGCGAACGAATCCAGATCCCGAGCTACAACCTGCAACAGAAAATCCGCATCGCCACCAATGCTATAGCACGCCACCACATCTTCCAGCTGCATGACCTCCTGCTCGAACTTCTTCGCTTCGGCCTCGCTATGGCTGTCGATGCTGACACGTATGAACACCATGACTCCCAGCCCGATCTTGCGTCGGTCCAACACCGCCTTGTAACTCAATATATAGCGATGCTCCTCCAGTTGCCTTACCCGACGCCAACAAGGCGAAGCGGACATGCCGATATGGTCTGCAAGAGTCTGGTTGGTGATCCTGCCATCCTGCTGCAGAGCGGTAAGAATTCTGGCGTCTGCCAGACTCAGCACCTGTTCGGTCATAAATTCCACACCACAAGATAAAAAAGGTAGTTTTTACCCTTTTAAGTGCCACAAGCAATAAAAACAGACAATTTCACCCTGAGTAAGAGGTGTAGCATTTTTCAACCTCAGAACGACACGACTTCCGAGGTCTGGATACCAGGCACTATTCCTCAGGAGAGCAACATGCTGGACATGACCCAGATAGTTACCTATTCAGCCGCATTGGGCATTGCCGCTGCCGTTCCCGGCCCCGGTATGACAGCGCTGGTAGCGCGTAGCGTCAGTGGCGGCACGGTTTCGGGCTTTTGCGTGCTGTCTGGCTTGATCCTGGGGGATTTGACCTACCTGTCTTTTGCGGTCTTTGGGCTGGCAATCATTGCCGAACACTTCAACGCGCTGTTTCAAGTCGTACGCTGGGGCGCAGCGTTGTATCTCTGCTATCTGGCGTGGCAGTTCTGGTTCGCCGATCACCAGCCCATAGAACCGGGAAAGACAGCCCAGAAGAAGGAGTTGTTTTCAGCAGCCGCTTGCGGACTGACCATTACCCTGAGCAACCCGAAAACCATCGCGTTCTACCTGGCACTTCTGCCGCTGGCGATCAATCTGGAAGCCGTCTCTCTACAGACCTGGGCGCTGGTGCTGGTACCGCTAACTGTCCTGGTGTTACTGGCTGTAGGGGCACTGTTCATTCTCGCCGCTGTACGTATTCGTCACCTGCTGTCGGGCCAGAAGGCTCAACAAAAACTGTTCCGGGGGGCAGCAACAATCATGGTAATAGCAGCAGCGTCGATGCTGATTCGCTGAAGCACCTGGCACTTTCATACTCATGCCATACAGCTATCAACGACAAGCCTCGGCATATCGCTTGGGTGTCACACCAAAATTGTCCCTGAAACGATTGGTGAAGTGACTCTGATCGAAAAAGCCGACATTGATTGCGGTCTGTGCCGGCGTCACGCCCTGTGCCAGAAGGTCTTTCGCTGCACGCAGGCGTGTCTGGGTGATGTAGGCATGCACTGTCATGCCGGTCTTTTTCCGGAAGGAGCGCATGAAGTGGTATTCACTGAGCCCGACCGCTTGAGCTACCTGGGAAATCGTCAGGCGCTCGCCGAAACAGGACTGGATCAGATCCTGTGCGCGACGCACATCGGCGGGAGATTGCTCGCGCACGACCGTGCCGTTCACCGACTGGCCATAGCGCCTGATCAGTAGTGCCAGCATGTCGAGGAATGCAGCCTGACGCTCCAGCGGGTCGGGCGATGTCTCGATGATGCTGTGCGCCTTCGTCAACTGCCTCGCCAGGCCCAGGTTTTCCCTGAGAGCATCGCGGCCGAAATCGAGTTCGATCACAGGAGAGCCAAACACATCTTCTGCGACCTGCCCCATGATGTCAGCACGTGGGTAGAACGCACGGTAGGCCCACAACCCTGCTTCCTCTGCCGCTTCCCCTGTATGCACCTCACCCGGATGGATGATCATCACTGTTCCGGGCACAGCAACGCCCTTGTGCCGGGCGATGCAGTGGCGCTGTGCGCCGCGCTCGAATGCAGCAATCACGAACTCGTCATGGGAGTGCGCCGAGTAGCGGTGAGAACAGCAGACTGCCCGAAGCAATTCCATGCCGCCCCCCACGTCGCTGTCGCGCCACAGCACGATTTCCTCGGACACAGGGAGAGGTTTTCCAGAATCGTGCGATGGAGTCAGTGGTGTACACATGCGCAGGATTATCCAATACGAGAGTTATTCGCCTGAGTAGCTTACCTAAAACTCATCGGGTAAGCGGAGGACAAGGCGATTGAATATCATGGAACCAGATAAGCGCCTTACATTATTCCACAACGAAAACTCCAGCTACAGGCAGCAACTCTCCAGACTGGCGTCCATTGCCCTGCAGTTGTCCGAACTTGAACTGTCCGATACGGACAGCCACGCGATTACTTCGTCCGTTATCGAAAGGGCAAACCAGGACCTGATCGCGCAATGTACACGAGACCCGGCTTCACGATTCAAACCGCTGGAGTGCCATCTGTCCATGCACTCGGCATTTTTCGCGGTCCTGTGTTATCGCGTCGCTCACTCTCTCATCTCAGCAGTGAATGCCCCCATGGCCCATGTGGTCGCGGCCATGAAACTCGGCTTTGTGGCGCGCAGCATGACCGGCATAGACATCCACCCCGAGGCCCGGTTGGGCGAGAGATTCGTGATTGACCATGGCTATGGCACGGTCATCGGTCAGACCGTGGAGATCGGCGACGATGCCTATCTGCTCAACGGCATCATCCTCGGTGGAAGAAGCATTGGCGATGCACCGGACGGCAAGCGCCATCCGACCATAGGCCATCGGGTCCAGATCGCGGCCAACGCCAAGATACTTGGCCCGGTCCATATTGGTGACGATGTGATCATTGGCTCGGACGTAACCATTACCGAAGACGTACCTGCCCAACAACATGTCTATATCCGGCGTGAGCGCCTGAATATAAAGAGCCGGACCGAAGCCGTGCTCGGTGTCGGCAGAGCCTGACGCATGCTCCACAGACAGAAAGACAGGAGCACAGCGCACCCTGTTGCCCTTCGCAAGACAGCCCTGAAGAAATCCGGACACCGGGAATACTGAATGAACTCCAAAATGAAAGGTAATGAAACAAGAACGGCCTTCGAGCAGTTCGAATATGATGGCTGGGAGAAAGTGGCCGACGCCTATCATCAGGCATGGGGCCATACAACAAGCCCGTTCGCGGCGCCTCTTCTGGATATGGCCTGCCTGTTTCCGGGAGCCAGGGCGCTGGATGTAGCAACCGGGCCGGGTTATGCAGCCTCCATTGCGGCAAGCATCGGCGCATCCGTTGTGGGTGTGGACTTTTCAGAAGCCATGCTTGAACACGCTCGCCAGTTGCACCCCGACATTCATTTCGAGTTTGGCGATGTGCATGCCCTGCCCTTTGAACAAGGCTACTTCGACAGTGTCTTTTCAAACTTCGGCGTCCAGCATTTTTCCAACCCGGCACGGGCTTTCTCGGAAGTCGCGCGCGTCCTGCGCAAGAACGGCACCTGGGCTTTCACGCTTTGGGCACCCGATCATTTCAACAAGGCGGGAGAAGTACTGAACCGGGCTCTGGACCTGCATGCCAGCGGCGTATCTCCAGTTCCCGCCGGGCCGGCCTATCACGAACTCGACGATTTCGATTCGCTGGTAAAGCTGCTTGAAAATGCCGGTTTCGAAGCGGCATCCGTTTCTCGCGAACTGACGCAATACACCTGGCTGATGAAAAGTCCTGCCGAGTTGTTCCAGTCGGAACTCATTGGTTCGGTACGCTCCGGTGCGCGTCTGCGAGAGCAACCGGAAGCGGTATTGCATGAAATCAACCGGACCATGACGTATACCATCCGCGAAAACTGGTCGACACCCGAGGGCTTCGCACTGCCCATGGCTGCCTATGTCATATCAGCCCTGAAAAGCTAGAGGCCCGCCCATGTCCATGTCAGAGACTCTCGCATTCAAACGCTCGGCTTTTCTTGAAGGCGCCATTGCTTGTGGCCCGACGATTCTGGGCTACTGGAGCATAGGTTTCGCGGCCGGTGCCATAGGCGCCATTTCAGGGTTTTCACTGGTTGATGTAGCCCTGCTCTCGATGCTGCTTTACGCAGGGTCCGCGCAGTTTCTTTTCTATTCACTGTGGATCAGTGGTGCCGGGCCGATTGCAATCGTACTGGCGGTTCTGTTGGTGAATATCCGCTATCTACTGATGAGTTCGTACCTGGCCCGTTACTTTGCAACGCTGACCGGTTCGCAGAAGTTCATCAGTGGCATGTTGTTGACGGATGAGACATTCGGCATAGCGGCTCAACAGGCTTCCAGACACGGCAGGATTGCTTACTGGTGGATGCTCGGGCTGAACAGTGTCGCCTACGTGAACTGGATCATTGCAAATCTTGTGGGTGCCATTTTTGCCAAATCGATTCCAGCCGACATCTCGCACAGGCTGGTTTTCAGCCTGACCGCAATGTTTATCGGCCTGGTCGTGCTCAATTACTTCGGCAGCAAACAGAAGCGCCTCGAAATCGTCGCCATCGTGGCCTCGACAGCCGTGGTACTTGCATCACTGGGAACCTTCGATGTCAACGTTTCACTGCTCGTGGCAACGGCCGTCGCGGCGACATTGTGTACGGTCCTGATGCGTCTTTACCCGATGCAAGGAGGTCAGTGATGGGCTCATCGATTCTTCTGACGGTCATTGCCTGCGCGATCATCACCGTCGCCGTCCGGGCGCTCCCGATCGTTTTTCTCGCCGGCGTGAACCTCCCGCGATTCGTACTGGACTGGCTCGGTTTTGTGCCCTCCGCAATCATGGTTGCAATCATCACCCTGGAGCTTGCCAACCACTCCACCCAGGACGGCGGGCTCATGGCCCCGCTTGCCTCAGCGCTGGCGGCAACGGTTATTGCCGTTGTAACCAGAAGCCTCTTTGCCACAGTGCTCGGGGGTGTGGGTTTCTACCTCATGTGGTTCGCCATCAACTAGCCATGGATCGACAGGCTCAACCTCAGGAAGTGAATAGCATGACCACGGTCGACGAAGTGCTGCGCAATACCGAAAAGCTGTATTACAAAGACCAGTACCTGATGTCCGCGAACGCAAAAGTTATTCGCGTTCATCCAGAAGCAATCGAGCTGGACAGTACGGTGGCGTATCCGGAAGGCGGCGGTCAGGAGGCTGACCAGGGCACGATAGACCTGCCCATCGGTACCGTGCGATTCGCATGGACCAAAAAGCTCTACGGCACGCCCATCCAGCTGGAAGGTTTCAAGGGTGGCAAGTTGGGCGGCATCATCCTGCACATGATCCACCCTGACGATTTCTTCATGCTGGAACATATCCGGGCGGGAATGGAAGCCAGGGTCACGATAGATATCCAGCGTCGTGAACGACTGACCCTGTCGCACAGCGCCAGCCACTTTCTGTATGCCGCCGCGACAGGTCTGCGTGAGGAGCTGAAACAGTGGACCATCGGCTGCCACATCAAAGAAGAATCCGCCCGTTTCGACTTTCTGGTCGAAGAGGCATTCAGTACCGATGAGGTCATCGAAATAGAACGTCGGGCAAATGAGCTGATTGTTCTGGATGAAGTCATCGAGCATCACGCGGTCCAGGGGCTGGAGGACGCCCGCATGTGGCGCTATCAAGGCATAGAAATCCCCTGTGGCGGCACGCACCTGCACACGCCGGATCGCATAGGACGCCTGAATGTGCGCCGAAAGCGCCTCGGCAAAGGCAAGGAAAGACTGGTGTGTGAGTTCCCCCAGGCACAGATCGACCTCTCCCGTTATCACCAACGCACCTCATGACAACCTCATGAGCCCGGAAAACGAATGCGCAACTTACCCGGCTGACCACAGCAGTAATGTTTCGCAACGCTCAGGACCTTTTGTCCTGCCTGTTCGAGTGAAATCAAGAGCAACTGCTGTGGCTTTCAATAGTTAGAGATAACTGCCGGTTTACTGAGCGGACAACCGATTCAGAAGTACCCCATGGAGGAAGCCAGACGTGAGCAAACTCATTAAAAGCGGTGAACGTTTCTTCACCAAAATGGAAATGAACAACCCTGGTGGCAGCCATAAATACCGGGCTGCCAGCGTCATCATCGATGCCGCCTTGCGCAGCGGTGAAATCATTCCTGGCGTGACCACTGTCATTGAGAAGACTGGCGGCAACTTCGGTTTCGGCCTGGTCGCAGCCTGCCACAAACATGGTATTCCGATAGAGCTGGCAATCGGCCTGGGCTTCAGCCAGACCAAAAGGAACCTGCTGGAATGCTTCGGCGCCAAACTGATCGGCAAGGAGATGCTCAGAGACGGCCTGTCCCCCAAGGAAGTGGTCAACTTTCATCTGCAGAATCAGCAAGCCATGGGCAAGTCTTACTACTACACAGACCAGTTCAATAACCTGGTGGGCGTCGAAGCACACCGCTACCAGACTGCGCCCGAACTGGCCCGCCAGCTGGAAGAAGCCAAGTCAGGCAAGAAGCTGCTGTTCATTGGCTGCGCAGGTACCGGCGCCAGCTTTACCGGCATCACTCTCGGCCTGAAAGACCATGGGTTTGACGTCTCGACAATCATGGTCGACCCACAGGGTTGCGACTCTAGGGAAGGCGTATTCTCGGACCACCGGCTCGAAGGCATGGCCGTAGGGGTTTGCCCGCCGTTTCTGGACTGGTCGCTGGTCAACAGACGCTTCAATGTAGACCATGCCGAGATGCTGGCCGCCCAGCGCTGGTTCTTCATGCAGAATGGCGCATTCGTCGGTAATACCGCTGCCGCCTGCATTGCCGTGGCACGGCAAATGATGAACCAAAAGGATTATGCCGACTCGACGATTGTCACGATCGCTTACGACGCCGGCCTCTGGTATCAGGACCTGGAGAACTCGCTGGTGAGTAAAGTCGCTTAGGCGCTTGCGAAGGCAAACCTCCAGACCCGGCCCGATCAGCCAAAGGAATGATCGGGCCGGGTCGATTTCACGGCTCGACAGCCACCGCGCCACCGCTTTTCAGCAGCCAGACCCATTGCTTTTTCCCGCGCTTGGCCTCCAAATGCGTGTCATCAACGTTACATCTTCACCGACCACCCATTTGCCGAGTTTCGTTCCATGTCCAGACCCCTTGCGATCATTCTTGCCTGCCTGTTCTCAACTGCCGCACAAGCCGCCTGCCCTGCCGGTACACCGGTTGACACGGCACGCTGGATCTACACCAACCACCATGATTTCTATGTCAGTGGCAAAGGTGGGCCCGAGTATCTGTCCAAGAACTTGCTGGGTTTGCTGAAGAAGGACTGGAGTTGCCAGCAGCCTGGCGACCAGTGCGCCATCAGTGCGGATCCATGGACCGGTACTCAGGATAATGAGGTGATCAAGGCTGTTGAATGGAAGCAGGTATCCAGCTCCGACAAACAGGCAGTGGTCGAGATGGTTTCTCCGCTGGGCGCAAGCACCCAGAGCACTATCCTGCTGCTGATCAAGAATCCGGGCAGCCAATGCTGGGTGCTGGACAATATCCAGAGTCCGGACGATGTGTATCTGGTTCAAACCCTGCAAGACTTCCCCTACGAGGGTGACTGAGCAACGCCTGAGACTTGAAATAACGACCCGCTATCGGTATCACAGACATCTGCCCCCAAAGAGCGACAACCATGAATACCTTTGAGCAATCGATTATTGAAGCAGCGCAGGACGCCACGCCCAATAACACCGATGCCGAACGCGCCGAAGCAAAGGCACAAGCGATTGAAGCGGTGGCCCGGATCATGTCCACCACCAGCGGCCTTGAACGTACCCGTGCGCTGGCTGAATTGCTGGATTCTTATTCGGAATCCGACGAGCAGTGATTTTTCGACGAAATACTCTAAAGCATAATGCCATCACTGCCGACACAGCAGGTGTATGTTGATCCGCAGACAAACACAATCACACCCATGATGCGCAATTGCCGGAGTAAAGGCTGGTGCAAATAGAACCACTGAAAGACATTCAGGAGTATTTGCAGCAGACAGCGGATGATCTGGAACGTGTGTCAATGAACCTGGCAGGCCACGTCATGTACCTGCAACATACCTTTCGCCCGACCGAAATGCAGGAAGTCAGCGACAAGATCGAAGGCTTGCAGGCTTCGGTCCAGGACCTGCGCGGCGTTGTCAGGCTGATCGATCAGACGCCTCCTGCTCTCTGACCTGTGACAGGGGCCGGGCAACCTCCTCCAGCGACTTGCGCTCGGCCGCCGCGCCCCAGATGGCCTGCACCAGAGCGGCGATCATCATCAGCCCAGCCCCGATCAGATAGCCGATGAGCACATTGTCGCGATCCTGGGTTTCTATCAGTTGGCCGAACAGCGTCGGGCCGATGATGCCTCCCAGGCCAGTGCCAAAGGCATAGAACACGGCAATGGCCAAGGCACGAATCTCCAGCGGGAAAGTTTCCGACACGGTCAGGTAAGCAGAACTGGCAGCGGCCGAGGCAAAAAAGAAGATCACCATCCAGGCAATGGCCTGCTGCCTGACATCCAGCAGCCCTTGAGCAAACAGATAACCACTGATGGTCAGCAGCACACCGGCAATCGCGTAAGTGGAGCTGATCATGATGCGCCGCCCGATGACATCGAACAGTCTCCCCAGCAGCAGCGGCCCGCAGAAATTACCCAGCGCCAAAGGCAGCACATACCAGCCGACCTGTGCTGATGGGACACCATAGAACTCGGTGAGCACCAGGGCGTAGGTAAAGAAAATCGCGTTGTAGAAAAAGGCCTGGGCCGTCAACAGGGTCAGCCCGACCAGTGAGCGCTGACGGAAAGTCACCAGCAGGGTTCGGGCTATTTCCCCCAGCGGCGTGTGATCTCGTGCCTGCAAACGCAACGGTCGACCTTGTGGCTCGGGCAGTACATGCCCCTGACGACGCATATCGGCTTCGATCTGCTCCACGATACGCCTGGCTTCTTCAGGTCGATCATGGATCAGCAGCCAGCGCGGGCTTTCCGGCAGCCAGAGACGCATCAGCAGGATAAACAGGCCGAGAATGGCGCCAATGCCGAAACACAGCCGCCAACCCAATTCGCTTCCCAGCCACTGCGGGTCCAGCAGCAGGATCGAACCACCGGCGCCAAGGGCTGCGCCCAGCCAGAACGTCCCATTGATACTCAGGTCCACCCAGCCACGGTAGCGGGCGGGCGTGAACTCCTGAATGGTCGAATTGATTGCGGTGTATTCACCGCCAATCCCCATGCCGGTCAAAAAGCGAAACAGCAGGAAGCTCCACAGGTTGAATGAAAACGCTGTGGCGGCTGTGGCTCCCAAATACAGCAGCAAGGTGATGAAAAACAGCTTGCGACGCCCGAGGCGGTCGGTCAGCCAACCGAAGAACAGCGCACCCAGCACCGCACCGGCGATGTACACCGCACCGGCCAGGCCGATATCACTGTTGGAGAGCTTGAGAACCGGACTGTCTTTCAGAGCGCCCGCCACAGAGCCGGCCAGGGTCACCTCCAGGCCGTCAAGCAGCCAGGTGATCCCCAGGGCTATCACCAGCAAGGTATGAAACCGGCCCCACGGCAACCGATCCAGCCGCGCAGGCAGATCCGTCTCGAAGACACGCCCCTGCCGGGATTGCGGAATGGTGGTCATGGCCGACTTCACTCAAGGAAATTCATGCATCAGGATAAGCGCATCAGGCAGGATCAAAACCCGCCCGATGCAGCAATAACGACAACTAAGCGGGCTATCAGGTTTTTACCCACTCAACATTGGTGATGCCAAAATGTTCAGCATGTGGCTTCGTTACACGGGGTACTTTCTCCAGTCGGTATTTGGGAATACGAGCCAGACCGGCGTCTACACTTGCGTGGTGCCATGCCTCGGCGTTATCCATATTATCGGCACGAATATAAAAACTTTTGAACGTCCCGTTTAATAAGTAATCAATGCGGTAGTGCTTGGGCAGTGCCATTATTAGGCTATACCTCTTGTGTTGTGTCCATGGACTATAGAGGACACAACACCGCGCAAAAAAATTCAGTCTTTTTTAATAACAGGCGACCAATGAGCAAATAGCGCCTGCAATCAAGGCTGCCTTCAGCGAACTCCCAAACGCTTTGCCAGACGACTCAAGTTGGCCCGATCCACCGATAATTCCCGCGCCACATCGACCCATTTCCCTTGATGCCGCTCCAGGGCTTCGACGATCAATGCACGTTGATAGGCGTCCACCGACTCCTTGAGCCCCTGTCCCGGCCTGATCGCCAGGTTCGCACCCGATATGGCAACTGCCGGTGTAGCTTGCGGCTGGTCATCGAGCCCCAGTGCATGAGCTTCGATTGTCAGAATGCGTGGCCTTTCCGGGTGTGCGGACAAGGCCTTGAGCACTGCACGACTGATCAGATGCTCCAGCTCACGAACATTGCCGGGCCAAGCATGAGCCAGCAGAAGTTTCTGGGCCTCGGCATTGAGCCGCAGGCTGCGCAAGCCCATACGCATGCGGTTCTCTTCCAGAAAGTAACCCGCCAGCAACAGCACATCACGCCCTCGCTCGCGCAAGGGCGGCACATTCAGCGGATAAACGCTCAGCCGATGATAGAGATCGGCGCGAAAACGGCCTGAACGGACTTCTTCGGCCAGATCCCGGTTGGTGGCTGCGATGATGCGCACATCCACATGATGTTCCTGATCCGAGCCGACCCGCTGCAACTGGCCGCTCTGCAACACGCGCAGCAGCTTTGACTGCACCGGCAGCGGCAACTCGCCGACCTCATCCAGAAACAGCGTGCCGCCATCCGCCAGCTCGAACTTGCCGCTACGACCATTGACCGCACCAGAGAACGCACCTTTGACGTGCCCGAACAGCTCGCTCTCCACCAGCGTTTCAGGCAAGGCCGCGCAATTGAGGCTGATCAACGGCTTGTGCGCCCTGGGGGAATGCAGATGGATCGACTCGGAAACCAGCTCCTTGCCAACCCCGGTTTCGCCGGTGACCAGAACAGTCAGGGGGCTGTTGCCCACCAACTGGATTTCCTGCTGCATGCGCTTGTGTACGGCACTCTGGCCGATCAGCTCACGCGGAGCACGACCACCCGCCACACGTTTGTAGACCTCGGCCAGCTGCCGCTGCTCTTCATAGTTACGGCCTAACTGGCTGATCCGGTCACTGGCCATGACCGTCGCCGCCGCCAGGCTGGCAAAGGCCTGGAGGTTCTCCAGATCGACACTGCCAAAACTGGATGGGTCCAGGGAATCAAGGGTGATAAGCCCCCAAGGCTTGTCCTGAAAATACAGCGCGCATCCCAGGCAGTCATGCACCTCAAGCTGGCCGTGACCTTCCACCAGACCGTCATAGGGGTCGGGCAGATCGCAATCCATGGAGAAACGTACAGGCCCTTCGCTTTCCAGCAGAATCCTGAGCCGGGGATGTTCCTGCACCCGGAATCGACGCCCAAGCGTGTCAGGGCTCAGGCCATCAACAGCCAGCGGGATCAGCACATCGTCTTCAAGCCTGAGCAAGGCCACCGCATCACAAGGCAACCATTGCCGCAGGGCATGCAGTAAACGCCGATAGCGCTCCTCTTGCGGCAGCTCGCGGGTAAGGTCGGCCACCAGAGGGACCAGCGCCGACAGCAAGAGATTGGGCATTGCGACTCCTGAACGCTCGAGAAAAACGAGTCATTATGACTTCGTTCAGCGTCAATGCGACATTTATATTCTTCAAAAGGACAGGTTATATAGCTGCAAATTAGAGGCCACTGATTCCGATAACTGTTAAACCAATGAAACACATAAACAGTGTTTCACGGCACCGTAACCGCTCCTGACTTTTCTGACGCCAGCACGATGACGATATAACCCCTGCCCTTTAACTTTATTGAAGTGGCAATTGTCCACTTTCGTTCCATAGTGCCCCCGACACTGGCCGGAGCGCTATCAACGCCCGCACATCAGGGTCGGTTTCAGATCGCTTCTCCATTAGTTGCGGGCCTTAATGGCAATTCATTAAATCCGGAGTTGCTTCATTATTCCTGCGGGCATTGCGCCCCTGGAAAAAATGCCCCAATGAAACGAATGCAGACGTCTCCCCAGAGAGCTCTACATGAATCAAGACAAAGACCCACGCGCTTCATCGTTACTCCCTCTCATTCCCCTTTTGATGTTGTGTGGCGCTATCGTCGCAAGTTTTATCGCCTCCAGCGGCCCGGTCCAGTGGCGGGATAACGGCATGTTTCTGGTCGATGCCAGCCAGGGTCAGTACTTCAGCCAGTCTCTCGGGCCGGTGGATCATCCGTTCTATCAATTCGTCACGACATTGTTCTTCCAGTTGTTCGGCCCGCAAGCGCTAAGCCTGCTCAACTCGATGCTCTTGCTGCCACTGGCATGGCTCATCTACCAATTGGCCGGGAGTGCAGGCGCCACGCCACGACAGGCCGTGCTCGCCGCCGTGGTGACAGTACTGTCCCATGCGGTGTTCTGGGTCTCGACCAAGGCCGATGTCTATCTGTTGCACACGCTGTTCGTCTTGTTGGCCTATTGGATGCAACTCCGTGCAGAGCCGCATCTGGGCGAACTGAAAAAGCTGCTTGTCATCGGCCTGCTGACCGGGCTTGGTGCCGCCACTCACCAACTGACGTTTGTGGTGCTGCTGCCGCTGTATATCCAGTTGTTGTACCAGCACAAGCTACGGATTCTGATGACCCTGCCCGGCTTCATCGCGGGTATCGCAGTCGCATTGCCAGCCATCGCTCACGACCTGCAGAGCGCGATGAGCCTGCCGGAGATTGGCCGCCGCTACCTCACGGGTTCGTCCGCCATCCTGACCGACGTCAACCGGGAAGGCAGCCTGCTGCGCTTCGACATCATGTGGTACGAGAAAAAGTCGGTGGGCCTGCTGTTGCTCTCTTTGCTGGGGCCGCAACTGGTGGGGTTGCTCATCTTTCCTCGCGCCCCTCGGCTGCGCCTGCTGTGGAGCGCAGCATTTCTGAACATGGTGTTTGCGGCTTCGTATAACGTGACTGATCGCTTTGTCTTCTTCCTGCCGGGCGTGGCGCTATTGAGCATCCTCGGGGTGATCCAGCTTCAGGCGATAGTGGCACGCACCCGCATGGGCAATGCCTTGCTGAGCCTTTCGGCGCTGACCTCACCCATCGCGATCCTGTCTGTCTATTCGCTCTACAACAGCGGCCTGATCCGCTTGCCGACGCACATCGAAGCGCTGCCATTTCGCGACGACATTCATTACTTCATGGCACCTTATCTGCCGGACCGGTCCGCCGAACGCTTCGTGCAGGCTTATGAAGCGTCGGTGCCCGAAGGCGCGCTGATCATTGCCGACCCTGAGCCCATGGGTGCCATGCGCTCGGCACAGACTCTCGGGCTGCTACGCGGCCGAAAACTGGCGATGTGCAGTGAGCCCGCGCAAATCCAGACCTACCTCGACAGTGCCGGGGCGTACCTGGCACGCCTGAGCTACTGCACCCTGATCGCCGGGCAATACAGACTGGAAAGCTGGACGCCGGGGTATGCACTGCATATGAAATGAGATCGCGCCGCCAGAAACAGACCTCACCAAAAAACGCTTGCACATAAAGTATTACGGTATACCATCAGACAAACAAGCTTTCCCACACTGCTTGATCTACATCACCCCAAAGCATTGCGGTATACCAAAAAAATATCGGCTCCGCCCTCTTGGGGCGCCACGATTGAACCGAGGTGAGTGTCATGAAATTTTCGTTGTTCGTGCACATGGAACGCTGGGATGAGCAAGTCAGTCATCATCAGCTTTTCGAGGACCTGACCGAACTGACGCTGCTGGCCGAAAAAGGCGGATTCAGCACCGTCTGGATCGGCGAACACCATGCAATGGAATACACCATTTCTCCAAGCCCGATGCCGCTGCTGGCCTATCTCGCCGCCAGAACCAGCACCATCCATCTGGGTGCAGGCACCATCATTGCTCCGTTCTGGCATCCGTTGCGGGTAGCAGGCGAATGCGCGTTGCTGGATGTCATCAGCAATGGCCGCATGGAAGTAGGCCTGGCCCGTGGCGCCTATCAGGTCGAATTCGATCGCATGGCCGGTGGCATGCCTGCATCGGAGGGTGGCAAGGCCTTGCGCGAGATGGTTCCGGTGGTCAAGGCCCTGTGGCAAGGCGACTATGCTCACGACGGCGATATCTGGAAATTCCCCACCTCCACCAGCGTGCCAAAACCGATCAAGACGCCACCGATGTGGATAGCGGCCCGTGACCCGGACTCCCACAACTTTGCGGTACAGAATGGCTGCAACGTGATGGTCACGCCGCTGATGAAAGGTGATGAAGAAGTCCTGGACCTGAAGAACAAGTTCCAGGCCGCGCTGGACAACAACCCAAGCGTCCCTCGCCCACAACTGATGGTCCTGCGCCACACCCACGTCCACACTGCTGACGAGCCCGAAGGCTGGAAAGTCGGTGCGACCGCGATCTCGAAGTTCTACCGCACTTTCGATGCCTGGTTCGGCAACAAGCAGACACCGGTCAATGGTTTCCTGGCGCCAAGCCCGGAAGAGAAATTCAAGGAACGCCCGGAGTTCGAGCTGGAAAACATCCGCAAGAACACCATGATCGGCACCCCGGAAGAAATCATCCCGCGCATCCGTTACTACCAGGAACTGGGTGTCGACGAGTTCAGCTTCTGGTGTGACAACAGCCTGTCGCACGCCGAGAAGAAGAAATCGCTGGAACTGTTCATCAAGCATGTAGTGCCAGCGTTTCGCTGAAGGCATCGCGGCCAAGGCCCCTCCCACGGTCAATGTGGGGGGCCTTGGCCGCGACAAGGTTTCACTCAATGGTTATAGGCACGCTCATTGTGCTCGGCCAGATCCAGCCCCATCTCTTCCACCGATTCATGAGCACGCAAGCCGATCAGGGCGTTGACGAGCTTGAGAATGCCCCAACTGACCACGAAGCAATAAACCGTGGTGAACAGCACGCCCTTGATCTGCGCGATGACCTGAGCGCCCATGCTCACATCCGGCACCAGGCCGCCCATCGAAGGGACACAGAACACGCCGGTCAGCACCGCACCGATCATGCCGCCAACACCGTGCAGGCCAAATACATCAAGGCTGTCGTCATAGCCCAGACGCTTCTTCAGGACCGTCACGCTCAGGTAGCAGAACACACCGCACAACAAGCCGATTGCAAGGGCTCCGCCAACACCGACATAGGCACAAGCCGGAGTAATCCCCACCAGACCGGCCAAGGCACCGCTGGCCAGGCCCAGTGCGCTGGGCTTGCCGACCTTGAACCACTCGGTAAACATCCAGCCCAGAATACCGGCGCAAGCGCCTACCTGAGTGTTGAGCATGACGATGCCCGACGTACCGCTCAAACCGCCACCCGAACCGATATTGAAGCCGAACCAGCCAACCCAGAGCATCGCCGCACCGGCCATGGTCAGGCTCAGGTTGTGCGCGGGCATCGGTGTGTTCTGATAGCCCTTGCGCTTGCCCAGCACCAGGCAGGCTGCCAGTGCTGCAACTCCGGCATTGATATGCACGGCGGTGCCGCCCGCGAAATCCAGCACGCCCCAGTTATGCATCAAGGCCCCCGCTCCGCCCCAGACCATATGTGCCACCGGCGCGTAGACCAGGGTGAACCAGATCGCCATGAACAGCAGCGCTGCCGAGAATTTCATGCGCTCGGCAAAGGCACCTGCAATCAGCGCCGGAGTAATGATTGCGAAGGTCATCTGGAAGGTCACGAATACCCCTTCAGGAATCTCGCCCACCAGACTGTCCGGCGTCATACCCGCCAGGAAAACGCGGCTCAAGCCGCCGACAAAGCTGTTGAAGGTCACTTCACCTTCAACCATGTTGCTGGTATCGACCACCATGCTGTAGCCATAGATGATCCACAACACACCGACCACGCCAGCGATACCGAAACACTGGGTAAACAACGAAAGCATGTTCTTGGCCCGTACCAACCCGCCATAGAACAGCGCAAGGCCAGGAAGACACATGAACAACACCAGTACGGCGGCAGTGATCATCCAGGCGGTACTGCCGGTATTGAGAACAGGGGTTTCGGCCGCCTGGGCCAGAGGAGAGAAAGCGCCGACTGCAAGTAAAGCCAGAAGGGATTTGCCGATAGGACGGTTAACCATTATCAAAGCTCCTGCAAAGGAATGGAAAGTGTCTGGCAGAAAGCAGAGTGGCTTGAAACGGCGGGCCTTTGCGGCCTCTTTATAGCCTCGTAGGAGCGAATTAAATCGCGAAAATGTTCGCGAATGAATACGCTCCTACGGGGGAGATCAGTACTGCGAGCCCGGAATCCAGCTGGTGCCCGCCAATGGCACGCGAGCCATGGCCGCCGACTCCACCGTCAGCGCCACCAGATCCTCGGGATCAAGGTTATGCAGGTGCGATTTGCCGCAGGCGCGGGCCATGGTCTGGGCTTCCAGCACCAATACACGCAAGTAGTTTGCCAGGCGACGCCCGCCCTCGACCGGATCCAGACGTCTGGACAGCTCCGGGTCCTGAGTGGTGATGCCTGCCGGGTCGCGGCCGTTCTGCCAGTCGTCGTAGAAACCGGCTGCAGAGCCGATCTTCTTCAACTCCTCGTCCAGACGCGGATGGTTGTCGCCCAGTGCAATCAGCGCCGCCGTGCCGATGGCCACCGCATCTGCGCCCAGCGCCATGGCCTTGGCCACATCGGCACCATTGCGAATGCCGCCGGAAACGATCAGTTGCACCTTGCGATGCATGCCCATTTCCTGCAAAGCCTGAACGGCCTGAGGAATGGCAGGCAGAATCGGAATCCCCACATGTTCAATGAACACTTCCTGAGTCGCTGCCGTACCACCTTGCATCCCGTCGAGCACGATCACATCGGCACCGGCCTTGACCGCCAGCTTGACGTCGTAATACGGACGGCTCGCGCCGATCTTCACGTAGATCGGTTTTTCCCAGTCTGTGATCTCGCGGATCTCGGCAATCTTGATCGCCAGGTCGTCCGGGCCGGTCCAGTCCGGGTGACGACAGGCAGAACGCTGATCGACGCCCACCGGCAAGGTACGCATGCCCGCCACACGCTCCGTGACTTTCATGCCCAGCAGCATGCCGCCACCACCCGGTTTAGCGCCCTGCCCCAGCACGATTTCGATGGCATCGGCCTTGCGCAGGTCATCGGGGTTCATGCCATAGCGCGATGGCAGGTATTGATAGACCAGGTGCTGGGACTGGCCGCGCTCTTCCGGGGTCATGCCGCCGTCACCAGTGGTGGTGCTGGTGCCAGCGATGGTCGCGCCGCGCCCCAGTGCTTCCTTGGCATTGGCCGACAAGGCACCAAAGCTCATGCCTGCGATGGTCACCGGAATCTTCAGATGAATCGGCTTCTTGGCGAAGCGGTTGCCGAGGATCACGTCAGTGCCGCACTTCTCGCGGTAGCCTTCCAGCGGATAGCGGGAAACACTGGCGCCGAGCAGCAGCAGATCATCGAAATGCGGAAGCTTGCGCTTGGTGCCGCCGCCGCGAATATCGTAGATGCCGGTTTCCGCGGCACGCTGGATTTCCTGGATGGTCAGGCGGTCGAAGGTCGCGGACTCGCGCAGGACTGGAGTTGGTTTGTCACTCATGATGATGCTCCTGGATCAGTACGCGGAGGCGTTATCGACTTTGAAGTTGTAGAGCTGACGGGCTGACCCGTAGCGTTTGAAATCCGAGGCCTTTTCATTGAAGCCCGCACGATTGAGCAGCTCCTGCAACTCTTCCAGATGCTCCGGGCGCATCTCTTTCTCGATGCAGTCGGAACCCAGGGACTCCACGCTGCCTTTGACGAAAATCTTCGTTTCGTACAACGAGTCGCCCAGCGCATCGCCTGCGTCGCCACACACCACCAGCCGACCGGCCTGGCCCATGAAGCAGCTCATATGACCGATGCTGCCGCCGACCACGATGTCGATGCCCTTCATGGAAATGCCGCAGCGGGCACCCGCATCGCCTTCGATGACCAGCATGCCGCCATGCGCAGTAGCGCCCGCAGCCTGGGAAGCACTGCCTTTGACCCGCACCGAACCGGACATCATGTTCTCGGCGCACCCCACACCGACATTGCCGTGTACCGTGATAGAAGCCTTCTGGTTCATGCCTGCGCAGTAGTAACCGGCGTGCCCCTGAATATCGATGGAAACCGCTTCATTCACGCCAACGGCCAGGTTGTGCGCGCCATTGGGATGAGTGACCACCCACTCGCGGTCTTCCAGTTGCTGGACCTGATCGTGCAGGGCCTGATTGAGATCACGCACGGTGGCGTTGGAAAGATCGATGGTTTTCATGTGCGTGCTCCTTAAGCCGATTCGCGTTCCCAGATGTACATGGTGGCGGGAACAGGTTCCCAGACCTTGGCCTTCTCGATCCCCGGCAGGCTCGACAGCGCCTGATATTCCGAAGCCATCGCGACGTAATCATCGGTCTCGGCGAGAATCGCCGGCTTGCAGGCAATCGGGTCGCGAATCACGGCAAAGCCGTTGCGGGTGCCGATAGCAAAGGTGAAGAAGCCATCCAGTGCTTCCAGCGAGCTGTCCAGCGCGGTCTTCAGGGAGTCGCCCTGCTGAAGGCGCCAGGCCAGATAACCGGCGGCGACTTCCGTGTCGTTCTCGGTGTCGAAGTTGATCCCTTCGCGGCGCAGTTCCTGACGCAGACGAAAGTGGTTGGAGAGCGAGCCGTTGTGTACCAGGCACAGGTCGGCGCCGGTGGAAAAAGGGTGGCTGCCTTCCATGGTCACGGCGCTTTCAGTGGCCATGCGCGTGTGGCCAATGATGTGACTGCCTTTCATGTTGCCCAGGCCAAAACGCTCGGAAATCTCTTTCGGCAAGCCCATGCCCTTGAGGATTTCGATGCTCTTGCCCGCGCTCATGATGCGCACGGTCGGTGCCAGCTCACCCAGAGCCGCACGCACAACGGCTTCTTCAGCCTGGATCTTCAGCACCACGGCGCTCGCATTCTGGAACCAGTCCAGTGACGCGCCGAGCTTGCCTTCCAGCGCCGCGATCAGCGCCTTGAAATCGTACCCTTCGGTGGTGGCCTGCAAGGTCAGCTTGACCCAGCCATCGGTCACTTCATCCCCATAAATGGCAAACCCGGCGCTGTCAGGGCCACGGTCCGTCATGGCTTCGAGCATGGGCTCGAAGAGTTTGCCAAGCTGGGATTCCAGCGCAGGGTTTTTCAGGTATAAACCAACAATTCCGCACATTGGGGCAGTCTCACTTCGCGAGGAAAGCTGCAAGCCATAAGCTGCAAGCTGTCCGGGTTAATTGAAAATCCTGTGTCCGCCGCCGACTGCTTTTACTTGCAGCTTGCAGCTAAAAACTTGCAGCTGAATTCAAAAAAATTCCGTATACCGCTTCACTTCCCAATCGCTGACGTGGCGGCTGTATTCCACCCATTCCATGCGCTTGAGCTTGATGAATTCACCGACGATTTCGTTGCCCAGCACTTCGGCGAACAATGGGTCGGCCTCCAGTGCATCGCAGGCTTCCTTGAGGGATTGCGGCAGGGTCTTGATGCCTCGTGCCGCGATTTCTTCCAGGCTCAGCTTGTAGAGGTTTTCATTGCAGACCTGGTCGACTTCCAGCTTGCGGTCGATGCCGTCCAGGCCTGCTGCGATGATTGCGGCACTGACCAGATACGGGTTGCAACCGGCGTCCGGCAGGCGGAATTCGAGGCGGCCATAAGGCACTCGCACCATGGCCGAGCGGTTGTTGGCGCCAAAGGCGATAAAAGCCGGAGCCCAGGTCGCGCCGGACAGCGAGTTCCCCACCACCAGCCGCTTGTAGGAGTTGACCGTCGGCGCCGCGAAGGCACACAAGGCCGGGCCGTGGGCCAGCAGTCCAGCGGCGAAGTGGTAAGCCATCTTCGACAGGCCCATGCCGCTCGGGTCGCTGGCGTCATGGAACATGTTCTTGTTGGTGGCGCTGCTGATCGACAGGTGGAAATGCATGCCGTTACCGGCGCGCTTGGGATCAGGCTTTGGCATGAATGAGCAGATCATGCCCATGTCATTGGCGATCTCGCCGGCCGCCATGCGGAAGAAAGTGAAGCGGTCCGCCGACTCCATCGCATCGCTGTAGGTGTAATTGATCTCGAACTGGCCGTTGGCGTCTTCGTGGTCGATCTGGTAGATGTCGAAACCCACTGGTTGCAACGCTTCGGTCAAGCGCTCAAGAAACTCCCGGGAACGTGACAGGCCTTTGTAGTCGTAGCACGGCTTGTCGAGGCTATCGCTGGTGTCCACCAGTTGCAGGCTGCCCGTGGCATCGCGCTTGAACAGGCTGAACTCGGGCTCCAGGCCAGTATTGAGGGTCCAGCCGCGCTGGCTGAGGCGCTCGACCTGTTGTTGCAGCACGTAACGACTGTCATAAGGCCACGGCTTGCCTTCGACATGACCGATGCACACCACCCGGCCATAGCCCGGCTGCCAGGGCACCGGCGTCAGCGAGGAGAGATCGCCCTTGGCCATGAAATCCGGGCCATGGGGTTCCATGCCCATGCCACAGATGGCGAAACCGGCAAAACCGGCGCCATCTTCGGCCACCATTTCCAGGCCCGACACCGGCACCGATTTGGTCTTGGAGGAGCCATGGATATCAACGAACTGAGCCAGCACGTACTTGATACCGTGCTCCTCGATCAGACGCTGTGTTTCTGTTGGCAACATGAGACTTGTCTCCTGGCGAAAGCAAAACGTTGAGGTGAGGACGTTGTTTCGCTTCCTGCCGGAATCGTTATTCCAAGCAGGAAACTTAATTTCCCAACAGGAATGCAAAGCCCTTGCCAGCTTGGTATACCAAAAGTCGAATTCAGCCAAAGGCGGAATTTCCGCTGTATATATGGGAAACTCGTTTTCCTTGAGGGAATAAACCGACGCACGCCACTGCGCGGACAGGGATCTCGCACATTCATGGTGCGAAATAAAAATTATTGAGCGGAAACCGTGCAAAGCCGATGAATATGCCGAACGAACCCCAACCCAAGCTGAAGCTTGAGCAATACCTGGGTATCCAGATCAAACGCCAGCGTCAGGCCCAGGAATTGAAACTGGCCGACGTGGCCCGTATCGCCGGGATCAGCCAAGGCATGCTGAGCAAGATCGAGAATGCTCAGGTTTCCACCAGCCTGGATAACCTCAGCCGCCTGTGCGACGTGCTGGGCATGCCCATGTCCAAGTTGTTCAGCCAGTACGACCAGCAAGGCAGCAGCGCGCTGTTGGTCAAGGCCGATGAAGGGCTGGAAGTGGTGAGGCGCGGCACCGAGAAAGGCCACACCTATCACCTGCTCAACCACACACGCGGGCCGAAGAAGAGCTTCGAGGCCTACATGGTGACCATGGACGATGCCAGCGAAGAGTTCCCGACCTTCTCCCACCCCGGCACTGAATTCCTGCATCTGCTGGAAGGCGAGTTGATCTATCGCCATGGCAACCAGCTCTACCGGATGGAAGCCGGGGACAGCCTGACCTTCGATGGCGAGATTCCTCACGGGCCGGAGCAGCTGGTGCAGGTGCCGATTCGCCTGCTGTCGATCATGAACTATGGTGCGCAGGGCGAGTGAGCTAGCGGTCATGCCTTTTCGCGAATGAATTCGCTCCTGCGCAGGCCAGGTAGGAGCGAATTCATTCGCGAAAGCTCCAAGCAAAAAAATTCCCACCAGTAAAAAAAGTTTCCAGAAATCTCTGGACGCTACAGATTCTTTCGCCTATAAAACGCCATCTGTGAATATTTAATTCCCAGCAGGAATTTTTATTCATCCGCAAAAATAATTTTCACCCCCGAATCTTTCGCTCTGCGCTGAGCTGCCGCCACTTTCCAGAGGACAAGCCATGCAACACGAAAAGAACCATTTCATCCTCAAGATCAGTTGTCCGGCGACTTCCGGGATTGTCGCGGCGGTGACCTCTTATCTGGCTGACAACAAGTGCTACATCGGTGAAATGGCCCAGTTCGATGACGAGTTCAGCGGCAAATTCTTCATGCGTGCGGTGTTTCGCTTCAACGATGGCCATCAGGGCGATATCCAGCAACTCAAGGCTGGCTTCGATGCCGTCGCCAGTGACTTCTCCATGCAATGGGAGCTGCATGACACCCGGCAGCCCATGCGCGTGCTGCTGATGGTCAGCAAGTTCGACCACTGCCTGACCGACCTTCTGTACCGCTATCACAAGGGCGAGATGGACATGACCATCACCGCCATCGTTTCCAACCATCTGGACCTGCGCCCGATGGCCGAGCGTGAAGGCATTCGTTTCATTTACCTGCCGGTCACCAAGGAAACCAAGGCCCAGCAGGAAGCGGCGCTGATGAAAGTGGTCGATGAAACCGGCACCGAACTGGTGGTGCTCGCCCGCTATATGCAGATTCTCTCCGATGACCTGTGCCAGCAACTTTCAGGCCGGGCGATCAATATCCATCACTCCTTCCTGCCCGGTTTCAAGGGCGCCAAGCCTTATCACCAGGCCTATGAGCGTGGCGTGAAGCTGATCGGCGCGACCGCGCACTACGTCACCAGCGACCTGGACGAAGGGCCGATCATCGAGCAGGAAGTGCAGCGTGTGGATCACGTCTATCTGCCTGACGATCTTGTGGCCGCTGGCCGTAACAACGAGACCATTGCGCTGTCCAGGGCGGTGAAATACCACCTGGAGCATCGTGTGTTCCTCAACACGGACAGAACGGTGATCTTCCGGTGAACACTTCAAAACTGATTGATGGCAAGGCTGCGGCCGGTCGCGTGCTGCAACAGGTAAAAGCCGATGTCCAGCGCCTCAGGGCCGAGGGTATCGAACCTGCACTGGCGGTGATTCTGGTGGGTGAAGACCCGGCCAGTCAGGTCTATGTTCGCAACAAGATCCTGCGCGCCGAGGAAGCCGGCATTCATTCGCTGGAGTACCGACTGTCTGCGGACAGCTCCCAGGCCCGCTTGCTGGCGCTGATCAGCGAATTGAATGCAGACCCGAAGGTCAACGGCATCCTGCTGCAACTGCCACTGCCGCCCCATATCGAAGAAACCCTGGCCTTGGAGGCCATCGACCCGTGCAAGGACGTGGACGGTTTTCACAGTGAAAACGTCGGCGGTCTGAGCCAGGGCCGCGATGTGCTGACACCCTGCACGCCCAGTGGCTGCATGCAGTTGCTGGAGGACACCTGCGGTGATCTCACTGGCAAGCATGCGGTGGTGATCGGCCGCTCCAATATCGTCGGCAAACCCATGGCCGCCCTGCTGCTCAAGGCTCACTGCTCGGTGACTGTCGTGCATTCGCGCAGTGCCGACGCCAAGGCCCTGTGTCAACTGGCCGATATCGTGGTCGCGGCTGTCGGTCGCCCGCGCATGATCGATGCCGGTTGGCTCAAGCCCGGCGCAGTGGTGATCGATGTCGGTATCAATCGTATCCAGGACAACGACCGCAGCCGTCTGGTCGGCGATGTGGATTTCGACAGCGCGCTGTCCCGCGTTTCGGCCATCACCCCGGTACCCGGTGGCGTCGGCCCCATGACCATTGCCTTTCTCATGAAAAACACCGTGACCGCTGCCCGTCAGCAGGCCCAAGCGCAACGTAGCCAATCGGAGGCCGTATGCCTTTCAATCTATTGAAGTACGGGCTCAGCTCGGAGTATCCGGTCGAAGTGGACCTGCCCGCTCCCAAGGAACTCAAACCCTCCTATGACGTGGTGATCATCGGCGGTGGCGGCCATGCCCTGTCCACGGCCTATTACCTGTCGAAGTACCACGGCATCACCAATATCGCCGTGCTGGAAAAAGGCTATCTGGGCGGCGGCAATACCGCGCGCAATACGGCAGTGATCCGCTCCAATTACCTCACCAGCGAAGGCGTGCGTTTTTACGCCGAATCGGTGCGGATGTTTGAAGGGCTGTCCAACGAGTTCGACTTCAACATCATGTATTCCCATCGCGGGCAACTGACCCTGGCCCATACCGACGCAACGGTGCGTTCGTTCCGCCAGCGGGCCGAGGTCAACAAGCACTTCGGTGGCCGTACCGAGATGATCGACCGCCAGCAGATCCGCGAACTGGTGCCTTCCCTGAACCTCGATCCGGGCCATCTGCCGGTGATCGCCGGTCTGTGGCACATCGACGGCGCCACCGCCCGGCATGACGCTGTGGCCTGGGGCTATGCCAAACAGGCCGCCAAGCGCGGTGTGGAAATCCATCAGCTCACCGAGGTTCAGGATCTGGTCATCGAAAACGGCACCATCACGGCGGTGAAGACCAACCGTGGCACCGTCAAATGTGGCTGCGCGGTGCAGGCAGTTGCGGGCATGAGTTCGCAATTGATGAAGAAAGCCGGGATTCGCTCGCCGATCCAGACCTTCCCGTTGCAAGCCATGGTGACCCAGCCGTTCAAGCCGTTTCTCGATCCGCTGGTGAGTTCGTCGGCCCTGCATTGCTATGTGCAGCAGACCAGCCGCGGCGAAGTGGTGTTTGGCGGCGGCTCCGATCCCTACCCGCTATTCAACACCCGCTCCACGCTGGACCTGAAGGAAAGCCTGCTGGCACACGCCATCGAGATGTTCCCGTTCCTGGCCAACGCCAAGTTGATGCGCCAATGGGCCGGGATCACCGACATGACCCCGGATTACAGCCCGATCATGGGGCTTTCACCGGTGAAGAATTACTACCTGGATGCAGGCTGGGGCACCTGGGGTTTCAAGGCCACCCCCATCTGCGGCAAGACCATGGCCGAGCTGGTAGCCAGTGGCGGCAAGGTGCCGGACCTGATCAAACCCTTTGGCCTGGAGCGCTTCTCGACCTTCCGGCAAGTCAACGAAATGGGCGCGACAGCGGCCAGCCACTGACGGAGAGCGACACATGAAAGTCATGACATGCCCGCTCAACGGGCCACGCAATATCAGCGAGTTCACCTACGGCGGTGAGTTCAAGCACATGCCTGATCCTCAGACCTGCACCGATGCCGAATGGGCCGATTACGTGTTCAACAGCGAGGACACTCTGGGCGTAGTGCGCGAATGGTGGATGCATAACCCGTCCAGCTACTGGTTCCTGGCCGAACGCCATACCGCCAGCGACGAAATCATCCGCACCTTCGATCCCCGGGAAGTCTTTACCGCCCGCGTCGACTTCACCCCTGCCCCGTCCAAGGAGATCGCAGGATGAGCCCCCTGACCCGCCTGCCGGCCCCCATGGGCCTGTTGATTGATCGCAATCAGCCGCTGACCTTCAGCTTTGACGGCAAGTCCTATCAGGGCCTGCAAGGCGACAGCATCGCCAGCGCCCTGCTCGCCAACGGCCGCTTTCTGCTGTCGCGCTCGTTCAAGTACCACCGCCCGCGTGGCCCGCTGACCATGGCCGGGCAAGACGCCAACACCCTGATCCAGTTGCCCAGCGAACCCAACGTGCTGGCCGATACCCATGCACTTGCAGCGGGCCTGCAAGTGACCGGGCAAAACTTCAACGGCTCGCTGGATAACGACAAGGACGCCTACCTGGGCAAGTTCTCGAAGTTCATGCCGGTGGGCTTCTATTACCGTTCGTTCTACAAACCCAAGGGCATGTGGAAGGTCTGGGAGCCGATCATCCGCAAGAAAGCCGGGCTGGGTGTGCTGGACCTTGAGTTCAAGCCCGAGTATTACGACAAGGCTTATCTGTTCACCGATCTGGCCATCATCGGCGCAGGCCCGGCCGGCTTGCAGGCGGCACTGACTGCCGCCAATGCTGGTGCCAAGGTTTTGCTGATCGAACAGCAGCCGATTCTCGGTGGCTCGCTGACCTATGCCCGCTTCGATATCGAAGGCCAGCGGGCCGAAAAACTGCGCCGCAACCTGATCGATGCCGTGGAAGGTCACGCCAATATTCGCGTGCTCAAGCAAGCCACCTGCAATGGCTGGTTCACCGACAACTACCTGCCGGTGATTCAGGGCAAGCGCATGTACAAAGTGCGGGCGAGCCACTGCCTGGTGTGCAGCGGCTCGTTCGACCAGCCGGTGATTTTCCGCAATAACGACTTGCCCGGTGTGATGCTGACCAGCGCCGCACAGCGCCTGATGAAGCTGTATGCCGTCAAGCCCGGCAAACGCGCCGTGGTCCTGACCGGCAATGACGACGGCTATCTGGCCGCTCTGGATCTGCATGATCAGGGCGTAGAAGTCGTTGCCGTGGCCGACATGCGCGCCAACCCTGCCGACAGCACCCTGCTGAGCGCACTGGCAAAACGTGGCATCCCCTGCCACCCGAGCACCACCGTCTATGAAGCGTTACATGAAAAAGGCATGCGCCATGTGAGTGGCGCGGACCTGCGCAAAATCACCGGTCAGGGTCAGGTCGCCAATAACGGCCTGATACTCGACTGCGACCTGCTGTGCATGTCAGGCGGCTATATGCCGGTCTATCAGTTGCTGTGCCAGGCGGGCGGCAAGTTGAGCTATGACGATCAGCTCTCGGAGTTCACCCTGAGCGGCTTGCCGAAAAACCTCAGTGTGGCCGGTTCGGCTCATGGCTACCATGCGCTGGACAACGTACTGGCCGATGCCATCCATGCCAGCGCCGGAATCGTTGCCGCGCTGGGCCTGGAACTCAACACCAGCCCGCTGCCGCTGCGCAGCGAGGCCCGCGTCAACTTTCCCTGGCCGATCTTCCCTCATCCCAAAGGCAAGGATTTCGTCGACTTCGACGAAGACCTGCAAGTGCGCGACATCGTCAATGCCACGCGCATCGGCTATCGCGACGTGCAACTGGTCAAGCGCTATTCCACGGTCGGCATGGGGCCGTCACAAGGTCGGCATTCGGCGCTGCCGACAGCTCGTCTGGTAGCGTCTTCGACCCAGCGCAGCATCAGCGAAACCGGCGTTACCACCGCTCGCCCGCCGTTCGAGGCCGAGAAGCTCGCGCATGTGGCCGGCCGCGCCTTCGACCCGTATCGCCAGACACCCATGCACCGCCGTCATGTGGAGGCCGGAGCAAAGATGATGCCTGCCGGTATCTGGCAGCGCCCGGCGTTTTACGGCAAGCCCTCGCAGCGTGACGCCTGCATGCAGGCCGAAGCCCATCATGTGCGCACCAAGGTGGGCATCATCGATGTCTCGACACTGGGCGGCCTGGATGTACGTGGCCCGGATGCCGCCGAGCTGCTCAATCGCATGTACACCTTCGCCTTTCTCAAGCAGCCGGTGGGCCGTTCGCGTTATGCACTGATGACCAACGAACATGGCGTGGTGATCGACGATGGCGTGTGTGCCCGCTTCGCCGACAACCATTTCTATGTCACCGCCACCACCAGCGGCGTGGATCGTATCTACCAGCAGATGCTCAAGTGGAACGCCCAATGGCGCCTGAATGTGGACATCGCCAACGTCACCGCGGCGATTTCAGCAGTCAACGTGGCCGGGCCGGACTCGCGCAAGGTTCTGGAGAAAGTCTGCTCCGACCTGGATCTTTCGGCCGAAGGCTTCCCGTACCTGGCCGTGCGCCAAGGCACGGTGGCCGGGATCAAGGCACGTCTGTTGCGGGTGGGTTTCGTGGGTGAACTGGGTTATGAAATCCACGTTCCGGCGCGCCATGCCCTGCAACTCTGGGATGCACTGGTCGAGGCCGGAAAAGAGTACGACATGCGCCCGTTCGGTGTCGAAACCCAGCGCCTGCTGCGCCTGGAAAAAGGCCATGTGATCATCAGCCAGGACACCGACGGCATGACCCATCCGGCCGAGATCGATATGGGCTGGGCGGTGAGCCGCACCAAGCCGTTCTTTGTCGGTCGCCGCTCGGTGGACATCCTTGAAGCCCAACCGCAGACACGCAAGCTGGTGGGTTTCACCCTGCCCAAGGCCAGCCCGCAGCCATTGGAAGGCCATCTGGTGCTCAAAGGGCCGGATATCAGCGGCAACGTAACCTCCTGCGAATACTCGCAGACCCTGGGCAAGATCATTGGCCTGGCCTACGCCGCCTTCGATCAGAGCACACCCGGCCAGCAGATCCCGATTCGGGTAGAGGACGGTGTCGTGGTCCAGGCCACAGTGGTGAAACTGCCTTTCTTCGACCCTGAAAACCAGCGCCAGGAGCTTTGATCATGTCCAGCCTCAATGCCGAAAACCCTATCGGCCTAAGCCCTGTTCAATCGTGCGCGCTGGTGGATCTGACCGATACCCCACGTGTGGGCTTTCGCGGAGTACAAAGTGCCGATTACTTGCAGGCCCGTGGCTTCACGCTGCCGGATACGCCGAACCGGGCTGTAACCCAGGCCGACGGCAGCCATGTAGCGCGCCTGTCGCAGACCGAGTACCTGATCCTGGGCAGCCTCAACGATCATGGCGAACGCATCGCCGATGAAGAGGCCCGCTGGGAGCTGGACCATAGCGCCAACTACCTGCTGCCACGCCAGGACAGCCATGCCTGGCTGCAACTGAGCGGTGTCTGTATCGCCGAAGTGATGGCCAAGCTCTGTGGGGTGGACCTGCGCGCCCAGGCATTCGGCCCCGGCGCAGTGGCCCAGACTTCGGCAGCGCGTATCAATGTGATCGTGATCAATGTGGGTGCAGGTACAACGCCCTGTTTCCAGATCCTCTGCGACCGCGCTTCGCTGGAGTACTTCAAAGGCGCGGTGCTGGATGCCATGACCGAGTTCAACACAAAGCAGGAGTAATGCAGATCAGTTGAGGTCAATAAATCACTTTGTGTGCCTTGACTGATCAGCATGACCCAGTAGGAGCCCATTCATGAGCACTATCGAATCCCCTGACAAAGACACCGACTACAGCGTCCCGGCCCTTGCACGGGGCCTGAGCGTGCTCGGAATGTTCAATGCCCGGACCCGTTCGCTGAGCATCAATGACATCGCCGAGCGCCTGGGTGTCAGTACCTCGGCTGTCTATCGAATCCTGTTCACCCTCACCCACATGGGCTATCTGAACAAGATCAACACCCAGTACGAACTGGGTGCCAGGGTCATCAGCGATGGTTTCAGCTACCTGGCCAGCCGCGATATCGTCGAAGTCGCCATGCCGCACCTGAACCAATTGCGCGACCGCACTTCGCTGTCATGCCATCTGAGCATTCGGGAGCAGACTGACAGCCTGTACCTGTATCGCGCATTCGCGGCGCAACGCCTGTCGGTGAATATCCCGGTGGGCACCCGCATCGCCTGCCACTGCACCGCGATGGGGCGTATGTTGCTGACAGCCTTGAACGGAGCGGAACTGGGTGCGCTCTATCAGCACATCCGGCTGGATGATTACCCATCACCGGCCCCGCGCACATTGCCCGAACTGCAAGCCCTGATTCAGAGCGATCGGGAGCGCGGCTGGGTGCTGCATCGCTCCGATTATTCAACAGCGATTGCCACTTCGATCAAGGATCACACGGGGCAAGTCACCGCTGCCATCAACCTCTCCGGCCCGGATGCAGTCATGGACCCGGAAGGTGCAAGGGAGCGTTTTCAGGCCTTGTTGCTGGAGTGCAGCGCCACGATCAGCCGTGACCTTGGTCATAAAAATGTTACTTATCATTCATAAAGGCTCGATGGCATTCAGTTTGCTAAAGATTCCATGTGGACTGCCGAAATTGTCGGTATGCCATAAGACGAAGCTTTGAGGCTCGATCCGGGTCTGAAGTCTGCTTATTGCCTGCCGTCGTCAGATAACGATATACAAAAAAATTCTGGAGCATGGATGAATATCAAACAGAAACTGACGTGGGCCTTTGCAGTCATTGCGTGCCTGCCCATAGTCGTCGTGGCCACTATCGTTATCGTGAACCTGCGCAACAATGCGACCGATAACTTCGTGAACAGCAGCAGTCGCGAAATCCGTCAGGTCGATAACGCCATGCAGCTGTTCTTCGATGGCATCAGCCAGAACGTCAACTATATTGCCTCGCATCCACTGATCGCAGGCGCCGGTGGCGACCTGAGAAACTACACAGGTGCAACCCCGACACCCCAGTCTGAAAACGACAAGCTGACCACCGAATTCCTTGTCAGCATCGCCAAGGCCCACCCGGCCTACTCCTACGTCTCCTACGGCCTGATCAACGGCAGCTACGTGATGACGCCGGAAGATCCGAAGATGAGCAATTACGACCCGCGTGTTCGTCCCTGGTACAAGACGGCCATGAATAACGTGGGCAAGACCGTGCGCAGCGATGCCTACTACTGGGCTGGCGATGACGCCGTGCTGGTCAGCACCATACGAGCGATCCCCAACACCCTGGGCAATCCTGGCGGTGTAGTAAACATCGACGTATCGCTCAAACAACTGACCGGCATCGTCAAAGACATCAAGCTGGGCGACAGCGGCTACCTGATCCTGCTGGAAAAGAACGGCAATGTGCTGGTCGATCCCAAGCAGCCGGAGCATAACTTCAAGAAACTCGGCGACCTGGGTGATGGCTTCGCGCAACTGGCCAAAACCGACAAAGGCATGGTTGAAGTGCAGCTCAACGGCGAGCGCTACATGGCCAACGTTTATCCATCGCCAGAGCTTGGCTGGAGCTTCATCGGCCTGATCAAACAAGATGAAGTCATGGCCTCCGCCACCCGCCTGACCTGGCTGATCGGCATCATCGCTGCCGTACTGGCGGTCGTCTTCGCTATCGTCGGTGCCAGCTTCGCCAGCGTCATCGTGCGTCCGATCCATAGTGTTTCCAGCGGCCTTGAAGGGATTGCTCAAGGTGAAGGCGACCTGACACAGAACCTGACCGTGCGTGGCAAGGATGAAACTGCGCAACTGGCGGGCTGGTTCAACCAGTTCCTGACGGCGATCCGCAGCCTGATCCAGCATATCGGGCAGGCCGCGCACAAGATCCTCGACACCTCGCAAAGCTCTACCCGTGTCTCCAATGACATGGCAGAAGCAGCAGGCCGTCAGCGTGAAGCGGTGGATATGGTGTCCACGGCTTTCCATGAGATGGTCGCCACTGCCAACGAAGTCGCCCGCTCCTGCAGCCAGGCCGCTGAATCGGCCGACAACGGTCAGCAGCAGGCTCGCGAAGGCCAGCGCCAGATCGACGATGCGGTCAACAGCGTCGACAAACTGAGTTCGGAAATCGCCCGTTCGGCCAAGGACATGTCGGACCTGGAAAAAGACAGCAACGATATCCAGTCGATCCTCGACACCATTCGTTCCATCGCCGAACAGACCAACCTGCTGGCGCTCAACGCCGCCATCGAAGCGGCTCGCGCCGGTGAACAGGGCCGTGGCTTTGCGGTAGTGGCCGATGAGGTTCGCGCTCTGGCCAAACGCACCGCCGACTCGACCGCAGAGATCGACACCCTGCTGGGCAACCTGGCCAGACGCACCGCTTCCGTGGCGCAACAGATGCATGCCAGCCTGGATGTATCGCAACAGTCGGTCACCAAGATCGGCCAGGCGCGCAGCAGCTTCGGGCAGATCCGCGAATCGGTGGACGTGATCCGCGACATGAACACCCAGATCGCCACGGCGGCCGAAGAACAGCATCAGGTGGCGGAAGATATCAACCGCCACATCAGCCAGATCCATGGCGACGCGCAACTGATTGCCGAACTCTCCGACTCGGCCCGCAGCGACTCGCATAGCCTGGCTTCGCTCTCCAGCGAGCTGGATGCGCTGGTTCGCAAGTTCAAGACCTGATGCCCTTCGCGACTGAAGCCGCTCCTTGGGATCTGCAGGAGCGGCTTCAGTCGCGAAGTTGCGGGAGCTACACTACCGCAGAGACATGAATCCGAGTCCTCTCATGAACATTGGCAAACGCTGGCTGCTTTTGGCATTGACCCTGTTGACGGGTGCCGTTCCGGCATCCGATAACCTGATGTATCGGGCAGCAGAGCCTGCCGAGCTGAGTGCAGGCTCCTACACGATTCACCTGAAAACTGTCGGAGCAGAAACGGTAAAGCCAGACCCGAACTCACGCTGGAACCTGAAACTGTCCGGTATCTGGGCCAGCGAGCCCCCCTCAAGTACTTATGCCCTCTATCTGAACCTTGCACCGAATGCTCAACCGACACCTCAGGACCCGGGTTATGTAGGTGCCTTGAGTACGTATGACATTCCCATCGTTTACGACCCGCAACGCCCCCGCAAGATCAGTTACGACCTGCAACCAGTGTTCGCTCGCCTGCAAGCCAGCGGGCAATTGAAGGCAGTGACAAGCCTCACATTCCTGCCGATAGATCCGGTACAGGCAGAACAACACTTGCGCATCGAGCACGTTGAAATCTATCGAATTCACCCATGACAAAATATTTCCTGCGTCCTTGAGATGTAGTAGCACATAGCTACACTCGGTCTGCCGTCAAACGGTACGCCATGAGGCATCCCAGGATTGTTCAGGAGTGAACTGCATGACCATTCGTCGTAGAACCCTGTTGAAACTCAGTGCATTGGCAGGCGGGGCAATGATCCTGCCAGACGTCATGCAACGGGCACTGGCAGCATCCAACACGACTAAAACGCGCTACTCGGCCAGTACGCCACAAGGCAAACTGATGCTGGCGATTTATGCTCGCGCTGTCGCCCTGATGATGAAAAAGCCCGACACCGATCCGTTGTCCTGGAAATTCCAGTGGTATACCCATGCCACTCCGATTCCCAAGCAGACCGCGCTCCAGCAGGTCTTCGGCAGTACAACAGGCCCCCACAGGCAGATGGCCGAAGCCATGTGGTACACCTGCGAACCTCACGCCAGTAACAACAGCGATGCCTTCCTGCCCTGGCACCGCATGTATGTCATGTATCTGGAACAGATCGTGCGCGACGTATCCGGTGATCAGTCGTTCACACTGCCCTACTGGGATTACGTCGGATCATCCTGTACGCCAGCCGGTCAGTGCTCGGTGATACCTGAGGAGTTCCGCCAGCCCAATCATCCGCTCTGGGGCTCACTGTACCGACCCAACCGCAATCCCGGCATCAATGGTGGTACGCCTATCGACCCCAGCCTGTTGAGCCTGGACAGTATGAAGTCCCCTCGCTACCGCGAATCGGGCAGCGACGTGGGCTTCTGTGAAAACCTGGACATGGGCCTGCACGGGACCATACATGTTCAGGTCGGAGACAATACGAACATGGGGCGCATCCCCACAGCCGCCAACGATCCGATCTTCTGGTTACACCACTGCAACATCGATCGCGTCTGGGCAAGCTGGAACAAGGCCGGTGGCCTCAACCCACAGGACACAGCATTCACCAGCCAGAGCTGGACCTTCAGCAATGGCCAGGGCGCTCCGGTGATCAGCAAGGTGGGCGATGTCCTGGACACCACCACTCTGACTGCACCTTATGTCTACGACAGCTATCTGAGCCGTCCGGCAGGCAGCGTTCCCTTCAACAAGCCCCTCGTCAAAGCGGCCAGTGTGCATGCCCTGAGCCTGAGCAAGCTGGAGAGCGGAAAAGCCAAGGCCCAAGCCGTCGCGCTGGGCGAAAAACCGGTCAGGGTCGCTCTTGCCTCACAACTGAATACCACCGCCAAGGGAGGTTTCGGCAACAAACTGTTTTCAGCAGTCCAAAGCGACACGCTGTACCTGACCCTCTCCGATATCAGCGCCTCTGAAGAAGGTGCCAACGATTATGCGGTTTATCTCAATCTGCCCGAGGGCGTCACTCCCACACCAGAAGATCCGTCATTTGTCGGCGTCATCAGCTTTTTCAACCTTGGCATGACAATCCATGGCGGCCACCACACCATGACCCGAAACATCAGCTTCGTCGTCACAGATGTCGTGCAAAAGCTCACCGATGCCAAGCGCATGAACCAGGCACCTACCGTCACCTTCGCCCCGATTGGCAAAAACAATGTGAATGCCAAACCGGTGGTGGGCAGTATCAGCCTGCAATCGTCCTGACGCTGAAGTGGTAACGAGAGCCTCCTGAACAACAAGGAGGCTCCTCACTTCATGCTCAGAACCTGATTTCACCCAATAACCGGATCAAGCCTCCCTTGAAGAGGAAGTCTTCGGTCCAGGCCACGTTCATCGGCATGAAATGGTCTTCAAGCCCCGGAAGATAGCGCTTGCGTGACCAGTTATTGACGATATATCCCGGTTCCCCATCGCCGCCCACCGCCATACCCCGCTCCAGGGTGAGCATTTCGCCACCCACCTCCTGAACCGGCGAAGAAAGATGGCTGGAAACGTCCTGCGCAGCCCGTTTGCGGAAATCACGCAGGGCTGGCGCGAACCAGTCGAGAAAGCGTTGCGGGAAATCACTCTGTTCATACTGATGCTGGCCATCCGGCCGGGCATAGCCACGAAGAATCGAAAGAGCACCGTTATTGGCAAAGAACAGGTAGTGCTCGCCGGGCGCTTGTGGATTCTGGATCTGATTCAGCAGGCGTGCGCCAGCCGGTGGGCTCTGCGGATCATCGATCAGTGCCAGAGGCGGTTTTAGAGGATAACGTTCAGCTCTTTTCCACATGACTCACCCCCTGGACAACGTGAACCGCACCGGCGCGCAAATAGGCGTCGAGTTCGACTTTCTTTTTGTCGAAGCTGAACAGCTCAACCACTCCGTACTGCTGCTGACTGCCTTCAATCAGGTTTTCAGTCATGCCGTCTCCGCGAAAGTATTCGTTATTGCCCACTTGCATATGCATACGTTGACGCTCCAGCAGAAGAATCCTGGTCTCGGGCTCCACGTTCTGCGCAATGAGAAAGTCATGAAACTGAGTCTCGCTGAGGCGCCACTCTTCACTCCAGTATTTTTTGGCCTGCTCGTACAGGTCGCGATAGTGAGTCTGAAACTCCGGGGTCAGGATTTCACGAGTCAACTCCGGCGGATACAGATCAGGCAATTCCTGATTGGCAAACGCGCCGATCTTTTCAAAGGTCGCACTCACACTGGTTGATTCGCAGACGGCCTGAGCCTTTTCCGAATCGATGACCAGCAGCATATATTCGCGACCTTCTACGTAGTTCAGCCCCAGCTTGTTGGCGAGCAACCTGTAATCGCTGTCAGCGTCCTCGATCTGGCCGAAACTGGTGTTCCAGTATTTGACGCCGACACCGGATGCGCCCTCAAAGGACATCCCCATGAAACTGCCCTTGCCGTTGTCGCCAAAATACTTGCGCTCCATGAAGCGCACCTTGTAACGCGCCTGGGCCACCGTATCGGTCTGGGACAGTGCGAGAAGTTCGTCGTCGCTGAACAGCGGTTGATACCCCTTCTCGTCGATACGCTGCCGGGCATCCTTGATGCGGCTTTGCACGCCTTCCACCGTCAGCGGCTCCTGATCGCGGCGGGCCTCCCAGGGACAATGCTCAATCAGGTAACTATCCATCTGCTGCATCATCATGTGCAGTTTCTGTTCAGAGAGCCGGCTTGCTTCATCCCTGGCATCGCCTCTTGAACGCTGCTGGCGTTCAAGCTCCCGGCTTTTCTGCGCCAACAACCCCAGATACCGAATCCGCAACGCCTCGGGCAACTGATCCCAGCCGACCAGAGCGATCAGTGCCAGGATGCTTTCAATGTTTTCCACACTCAGGGCTTGCTCGATCTCCACAATCAGAGCTTCGATGCGCTCCAGATCACGCTTGAATCGATCACTGCCATCGGTACGCGGATAGCTGATGACACCGCTCAAGACTCACCTCCGGCACGGTGCCTGATCAAGCCTTGCAACGGTGCTTGAGGCGCTTCGTCGAGCGGACTGTAAAGCGACTCGATATCGTCCCAGATCCCCACCGCCAGCGAAGCGGCATCGGCGCGCTGAAGCAGGTCGGGCAGCAGCTCGGCCAGTGCGGCATCGACACTGATCGCATCACGCTCAAGTTTTTGCTGAAGCAAGGCCAGGCGCGTCGAGAAGCCTTTGCTCGCCATGGCCGGATAACGCTGCTGCATGCTCTGCAAGGTCTGATAGGCACCTGCGGTCAAACGCACCTCATCGCCCTCGATGACCAGCATGCCGCCCTGCTCCATGGCTTCAAGGGTTGAACCCAGCGTCGAAGGCCGACCGATCCGCAACTGATCGAGGCTGTCCATCAACTGGCCAAACCCTGGATGGCCCGGTTCAGGCAGACGAAAATCAAGCTCGAACTCCGACTCCTTCAATGCACTCAGCAGCGCCTCATACTCGTAAGGTTGCAGATAGTGCGAGCCTTCATGGGGCAACTCATCGAGCCAGCCCTTGCGCTCCACGACCTGCACGTCGAACTCGGCCCACACCGGCAGGCGAAAATGCTTCAAATGCAGACTGGCCTTCTGCAACCGGGCATCCTCATGCTCGGCGGCACAACCGATCCGGGCAATAAGCCTCAATAAACTGGCGGCATCGCCGCGCTGCCCGATCGGGCAACTGTCCAGCCGCTGCTGGTAGAGACCGATCTGTTGTTGATCGATGGTCAGGCGAATATCGTCGTGCGCACTGTTTCCCATCAGAAGCTTCCTTCATAAAGTTTCTGCAGCAATTGCATGGTGATGCCGGGCTTTATATCCAGGGTCGTTTGCGCAAGCTTGAGAATGTCGAGGGTCGACCCACTTGGCGCAGAACGAGTGATCGCAGCGCACGACGGTTCAGCCATGATCCAGCGGGTCGAATCCCCTGCCGTCGAGTTGCTTCCATCGCTTTGCATCTTTTTCAGCAGCTTGTCTTTGAAAGAGGCCAGGCTTTCGTTCGAGTCGCCTGCAATGCGGCCGTAGAACTGCTTGCCGGCAACCGTCAGGTGAGCGTTCAAGTGCTCGCCCTCCATGGCCTGATGGCGTCGTTTGACCGCGTCGGACAGCACGTCAAGAATCCCCATGCGGACACGCCCCAAGGCCGCGCCAGACAAGGATTCTCCTCCTGGCACCAGCAACTGCGAATCCAGCATTGACTTCACCTGGGCCGATACCACATGAGCTTGTTGCGAATCGCCCTGGCACTGGGTACGCACCAGAACGTCCACCAGTTCGCGAAACAACTCGGCGCGCACTCTGGAAGTGTCGATGGCCGCACGTTGCTGACGAAAGGACGCCCGCTCGGCTTCAAGCTGCTCGGCCACATCGGCCTTGCGCTCGTTTCTCAATTGTTTGAGGCGTTTCTCATGAGCCTTTACCGCCTCCATCTGAAAGCCTTCTTCAATGGCTTCGCGAGTAATGGCGTTGAGGCGTACGCGGCTCATCCTGGCTTGTACAAGAGGCTCGTTGCGAAACTGCATGCTCAGGTGCCAGGCAATGGTTTCCCCGACATAATCGTCATCCGTCGCCAGAATGATCTCTTCAAACAAAGGCGCCTGCTGGCGGATCTTCTCGACCAGAGCATGGGCATCGGGCTTGAGTTGATAACGCAGCCTGAAACCTGAAGCGATAAGCTTCTGCAAGTCATAGCAGGAAGCCTCCACCTCCGTGATGCTCCCGCCAGTCACCCACACTTCATAGTCTGAGCCCAGATACTCGGCCAATGCTTTCTGCTTGCCACCGGCTTCAATAATCACCAGCCGTTTCGGGAACAGTCGCTCACAGCGACGCATGCCATTACTGCCCTCGAAACAGGCATGCCCGAGGTAGTAACCCATGTAGCGAGCCGAGTTCTTGCGCAACTCCTGCAAATCGACCTGAGCATGATCGGCATTGACGCCATAGGTGTGCTCGCAGATAAACGCGACAAAGCAGTCCTGCGCCCGCGAAATAGCCACATTGAGCAGATAGGGCTGGTCCTGGAAGTAAGGTTCGCCCTGGCTTTTTGAGCCGTGTACGCCACTGAAAATCACCACTGGCTTTTCAGCGCCCTGCAGGGAGTCGACTGTGCCGATGGTGACGTTCTCGATATCCGCGACGGTAAAGCCCGGCGGCTGGCCAATCTTGAGTGACACTTCCAGCAATGCCTGACGCAAGGCCCCTACCTGAGGCTTGAAAGGCGTTACCACAGCAATCAACTCGGCTGCGCCACGCAGAGGCTTGTTCCTGGCCTCATCCTTCTTGCAGTAGAAACCGAAGATTTCCGACCAGCGATCAGCCAGAAAAGCCGCGATCAGATGAGCCTCATTCCTGCTCATCCGGGAGCTTTCAGACGACTCGTTGATAAAGTCCGAATGCACCCAACTGAATGACGGCAACGGTCCACGCTCAATGGCATCGTGAGGCATGAACATCAGTTTGTTGTTGTAAACCATCTCGTTGCAGCACTGAATGATGTTGGTCTGGCAACGATAATGACCGCGCAACATCAACCCTTGCCCTTGGTGGGAATAGCGCGACGCCTGGCGAATCAGGGCCAGCATGCTGCCGTTGCGGGTGGTGATCCGGCGCTGGAGTGCATCGATGAACGCCTGGGAGCAATAGCCGAAGGCGTGATAGGCATGGGCCTCATCCACCATACTGATATCGTTGATGACCGGTTTCAGTTGGTCGACATCCCCCACAACCAGTGCCTTGCGGGTCAGGCTCAGCGAAGGCAGGCTCAGCCGCTGCTGGGCCTGACCACTTTCATCCATGATCAAAAGATCGGCCTTGGCCAGCAGAAACCGCTTGCCCGACTGAGCACTGCCTTCCAGCCCGAACAATTGCGGCAATTTGTGCAGCGTCGACACCAGGCAAGGCGTGAGCATGCATAAGCGCCTCAAGCCCTTCTCGACGTTTTTGGCTGTACGGGTGACCAACAGTTCTTCGGAACACTCCAGCAGGTAGCGCCCTTCCCAATAACGCGCCGCCATATGGAAAGCGTACGGGCGTAAGGTCAGATCCAGCAGGCGGTCGATCAGCAACACTTTCGCATCACTGGCCAACTGCTCGAAAGCCGCATCGCTCAGCTCATCGAGGTCGAGTGCCTGATCGGCAATCCGCTCGCGCAGCACTTGGCGCAACAATGCGCTGCGTTTTTCACGGGATACGCCAAACATCTCATGCAACTGCCCGGCAGTAATGAATGACTGCTCACGTTCAAGCGCCCGGTTATCGGGGTAACCCGGCACAAGATCGGCCAGCAGCGCATGCAGGCCGGTCAGCCTGCGTGCTTGCGCCAGAGTGTTTTCGACCTTCCGGATGGTGGTAGCGATATATGCCCGGCAAAGCTCGATAGCGTCCTCAAGTTGCAGGCCTGGCTGGCCAAAAAAGCGTTCGGCATGCCCTGCATACTCTTTGATATGAGCCTGCAAGCGAGTGATATCGGATGCCGCCTTGTCCTTTTTATTGCTCCACTCAAAGATTGTCAGGTCGTTAGGGGCACTGCGCTTGCCGAGAACAAAGTTCTCCAGTTGCCCTTTGGCTTCAAGGTCTTTGTAGGCTTTGCCAGAGGGGAAATAGGTGCCATAGCTTTGCGGTGCCGAAAACCAGCGCTTGAAATACAGAAGGCGCGCAGGCGGATCGGATTCAGCGCGATACAGCACTGCCGGGAACGCCCCGATCACGTTCGTCACCGACTGGTTGGTCGAGCCTACCGCCACAGTGATCGGACAAGGCTCACCGTTCAGCGCAGCCTGCACCCATTGATGGGCAACCACAGCCTTGAGCATGGCGGTCTTGCCTGAACCAGGAGGACCATTGACCGCCAGAACATCGCCCACCTCGCAGCGCGCCAGTTTTTCCAGCACCAGCCGCTGGCTGTTATCCAGTGCAAACATTTCCCGATGCGACAGCCTGTCCAGGCTGACGGCCTTCTGCTCATCCATATGGCCCAGCAGATAACGGGTGTTGCTTTCGATGTCACTCGCCAGCCGGTCTTCCTCACTCGCCGTCACGCCTGGCAGGCCGTCATGAATGGCCATGACATGCGCCAGCGGCGTCTCGACCAGCATGTCATCGGGAATCTCTTGCAACGCGTTGTAAAGATCCAGAATCCCGCTGATCGCCTTATTGTCTGCTTCGTTGTAGGTCGCCAGTTGCGCACTCAGGGTAAATGAGCGCTTGTAGCGAGCTTTCAACAAAGCGGGCAGCTTGCTCAGTTCACAACCTGTAGTGGCCAGACAAAGCTCAAGGGCGTATTCGTGCCAGACCGACCAGGCATCGGTAATGGGCGGCAGATTCTGTTGTTTGAAATCGACGCAATCCTGCTCCTGTCCCAGCACGATATCGGGTTCGGCCTTGCTGTCGTGCTCAAGCAATTGGGTATTGAACAGCACCGGCCATTCCAGTGCGGGCCTGAGCGTATAGAACTCCGAACTTGCTGAAAAAGGCCCGCTGCCAATGATCCCCGGCACCGCCAGAAAGGGTAATGACGGCTGCCCGGCGCTTTCAAGCTGATAAATCAGATACACCGGCTGAAAAACCATACCTTGGGTATCGGTTTTCCTGGTGGGCTTTGTTACCGCCGTGACGAACCGGTCATAAAGATCGGGTTCGGTCGGGATATCGAAAATGGCCTGCGACAATTGATCGGAGCGTTCGATATCGCGGATGCGTGTACCGGTAACCGGCACAATCTTGTCAAACCCGGGCAATGCGCACAGGTACTTGAGCAGATTCAGATAACGGCGTGAATCAGACATCGACACTTAACTCCACATTCAACACCTTGCTGACCTGATGCCCAGCCTTGAAACGTTTGAGGCGCACAACGAACACAGCACCCTCAAGATCCGGGATACTTTTCAACGGGTGTTGCCCCGGATATTCCCGGTAATTGACTCGCGTACCCGGCGCAAGGCCCGGTGGTGCTGGCTTCAGCAGCTCCAGTTCATACTCGCCGCTGGCATTCTGGCCAACGTATCGAGCGCGGCACTCTTCACCCTGTTGACCGGCAGGCCGCTCGTACAAGGTGGTACACACCAAGGCAAAGCCAATTGGGTCATCGGACTGACGTACAACGTAATCGAGCGTCAGGCTGCCGCCTTCATTCAAGGCCAGATAGCCTGCCTTGCTCAACAGGCCAGGCGACAGAAAAAGCGCCAGGGAGACCTGCGATGTGGGTTGGGCAACGACAATCGCACCTTTGCGGTAGAAGTCAGGCAAGACGTCGGCATAGGGGGGTGTTTCAAAACAGGACCAGTTCCAGAGAGCCTTGAGCTCCATCTCAAACCCTTGGTGCATCATGATCTGGCCTGTCAGGTCAGTGTTGATTGCCTGTAAATGCCAGCGCGAAGATGGCTTCTTGCTCATGCTGCCTTGGTTTTCGATAACGCATTCCAGGCTGAAACCTTCGCGCAAACCGGCAATCCCGAAACGCAGCCACTCCTTGAGTTCAACCCGGTAATACAGATCGCTGACTGCCTTGCTACCCGCAAACAGTTGCAGATACAGCGCCTGGGAATCACCACCGGCGCGGACCTTGAAAACGCCTTCAAGCGTGGTGCCAGGCTCGTCTACAGCATATTCGAAAGCACATGCCCTGGTGCTGAATACCAGCGGCACACGCTGAGGCTCCGTGCCTTTGTACGCGACGTGATACATGGACTGTTTCTGCTTGAGGCTCTGCTCGATAATCAGCTTCCCCCGCCCCCTGACCTCGATACGGACCTTCTGCTCCTGAGCCGCCGCGTCATCGTCAGAGCAAGCGTCCTCGACAAGCGACACATCCGCCCAGTACGGTCCCTCGGTATCGGGCTCGAAAACCCTGGCCTTGAACCGGGACTTTCCATCACCTTCACTGACTTCGACCCTGACCCTGAACGGCCTCAGCGGTGAAGGTTCGAACTCGATGAAATTCACCCAGACCTGGCAACTGAATACCAGGCCATGACAGCCCGGTAACGGGCTTTCCAGCAACAACAAGGGTTTCGATTCGGCGCGCGCTTTCAATGCCAGCAGTTGCAAGCACTGCTCACCCGCAGGCAGTAAAGGATCAATGCCCGTCACTTCGTAACATTGCTGCTTGGGCGACCATTGCGCCATCACCGGCAGGCTGACCTGCCCGATTGCAGAAAAATGATCGATGCACCGGGTCCATAGCTGCTTGCGTGGCAGCAGGCAGGGCAACGAGTAGCTGCGCCCCGTATTGGCATCGAGGTACTTGAGCGTGCCCTGATAATTCCCGCCGTCTTCAGTCAAGTCACTGAGCACTGCGCCAGGCATCGTGAAGCGGGTGAAATCGCCAGGCTTGATCTCGAACTCGCTCTTGCCTTTACTCAGGCTCACGGTTTGCAGCAAGTCCTGATCCAGAGCCCAGGCAAACTCGGTGGCAAAGTCAGAATCCTTGAGGAATTGCAAAGTGCGTTGCTGTCCCTCGAAGGCCAGCCTGATCAGCAGCCAGGAATCCTTGTACGTTCTGCTGATGACACGTAAAGGTTTATCAAGTGGCAAACAGGCGGGCAACAGATCGGTAACCTTGTATTGCTCGCCCTGACGATTGCGTAGCGCCAACAGTGGTTCCTGATAATCGTCCTTCACCAGCTTTGCTCCACGCAATGTCTGCTCGTCGAGCTTTTCAGTGGATTGCCGGTCTTTGTAACGCCATTTGAATACCGCTCCCGTTGCATCGACATGCAAACGGGCTTCATCCTGAATCAGCATAATGTTCCTGTTCGTACCAACCCTGCCATGAATGACGCGCGACAGGCTGAATAAGCAATATCAATAAGCCATGCAGGATAAAGCCTTTGCCCGACAAAAACGAATTCATGGCGACAGGCAACGCTCGACAGAAGGCTGTGCCACCTATGGCCAGAAGCACTCGTGAATGGCTATGCTGCGCCGATGAACACCTCGCCCCCGATCCGCAACCCCTGTCCGCCCGGTGCTTGTATCTGCGAGCGCGAACGGCTGGACGCTCCCGATGCCGATCGGCGCATTCTGCGTCTTACCCGCGAAGAAGAAAAACGCCTGCTTGAGCGCCTGGAGCGTATCGAAAGCCTCGGCGACCTTGAGCGCATGCAAGGCAAGATTCACGAGCAACTGGGTATCAGCGTGGAGATCGCGCCGGGCTTCAATGAGGTGCGCACCATGCGCGGGATAAGCATCTTCATTCCCGAAAAGACCGGCCTGTGTCGCAAGACCCGCCAGTCGATTCCGGCGGCGATTCGCCGTGGTCTGGAAAAACGCCCGGAGATTGCCTGGGAACTGCTCAACGCCCATGACTTGTTGCGTGATGCCTGAGCTATGATGCCGGCTCATACCAATAAGGAAGAATTGTTGTGCCCCTCGAAATTCGCCCTGCCCGCCCCGACGACGCCAGCCAGATCCTTGCCTTCATCACTGAACTGGCCATCTATGAACGCGCACGCCATGAAGTGATTGCCACTGTCGAAGACATTCACCGTTCATTGTTCGCCGAAAATGCACCTGCCAAGGCCCTGATCTGTCTGCATGACGACAAGCCGGTAGGTTTTGCCGTCTATTTCTACAGTTACTCCACCTGGCTGGGCCGCAACGGTATCTACCTTGAAGACCTGTACGTGTCGCCAGAAAACCGCAGCATCGGTGCCGGGCGCGCCTTGTTGCGTCATATAGCCCGTGAAGCCGTTGCCAATCAGTGCGGCCGTTTCGAGTGGAGCGTGCTGGACTGGAATGAACCGGCCATCAAGTTCTACAAGGCATTGGGCGCGGCACCTCAGGACGAGTGGGTGCGCTATCGCATGGAAGGCGACGCGCTGCTGAGCTTTGCCAAGGGTGACGAATAACCTCGTTATCAAGCTGGAACCAGGCCCGACGCAATGTCGGGCTCTTCAATTGAATACCTGCCCGTTTCAGCAAGCGCTAGCAGTTTGTTGCAATCAATGCGGCGAATCGGCATCATTTGATAATAATTTTCATTAACTTTAGTGACATGACACCCTCCTCTCCCGATGCCCGGCGCCTGAGCGTGCGTAACCGTGTTCTGCAACAGTTGTTCGGCGACCATCATGGCTGGTTGCAGGAGCGACTGCGTGCGCGCCTGGGTTGTCATCACGATGCGGCGGACATGGCAGCCGAAACCTTCGCCCAGGTGGTCGCCCTGCCAGAGCCCCAAACCATTCGTGAACCACGGGCGCTGCTGACGACGATTGCCAAACGGCTGATCTTTGCATCCTGGCGACGGCGCGATCTGGAGCGCGCCTATCTGGAAGTATTGGCGCAGCAGCCTCAGGGCTACGAACCTTCTGCCGAAGAACAGGTACAGGCACTGGAAGCATTGAGCACTCTCGATCAGATACTGGATGGCCTGTCGCCCATAGGCCGCAGTGCCTTTCTGTATAGCCAGCTCGACGGCATGACCTATGCCGAAATCGGCCGTACTCTGGGCATCTCCGCGCCACGGGTTCATCAATACGTCGTCAAGGCATTGGGGCTTTGCTACCTGGCGCTGGAGCAACGATGAACAGCCAGCGACTGTCGCCTTCTGTCGCCGAAGCCATCGAGTGGCTGGCCCTGCAACGCTCCGGCAGCATCAGCAACACCCAACGTCAGCGCTTTCAGCAATGGCTACAGAGCAGCCAGGAAAACCGCGATGCCTGGGCTCAGCTTGAGCAGCGTGTCGGACAAGCATTCACCGGGCTTCCGCCATTGTCGCGCCAGGTCTTGAACCAGTCCGGGCAAACCCGTCGTCAATGGCTGCGCGGCGCATTGGGGCTGACCGGTTTGGGCATCGGCGGCTGGTGGCTGCAACGCAACGGGCTGCTGCCATGGAGTCGAGGGGATCTCTACACCGGGCTGGCAGAGCGTCGTCCTTTCTCTCTGGACGATGGCAGTCAGGTGCTGCTCAATGCCCGAAGTCGGGTCGACATGGCCTTCGATGACAGGCAGCGCACCCTCACTCTGCATGAAGGCGCACTCAGCATTCAGGTTGCCTCAGACCCGCAACGTCCCTTGGCCATTCGCACCGCCTTTGGCGAAGCCAGAGCATTGGGCACACGCTTCACGGTCAGCCTGCATGAGCACGGGACGCATGTCTGGGTGCAGGAGTCCCGCGTGCAACTCACGGCACCGGGCGGCGCGACTCACGTGCTGGGAGCGGGCCAGGGCGCGCGGCTGCATGGCGGACGCATTCACATTCTGGACCCTGGCCTGGCAAGCGAAAACGCCTGGAGAGATGGCTTGCTGGAAGCTCATGACCAGTCACTGGCCGATGTCATCGAAGCCTTGCGAGACTATCACCCCGGCCTGCTGCGCATCGAGCCGGATGCCGCAGCGCTGCGGGTCACAGGCGTCTTCACTCTGGACGACAGTGGCCAGACCTTGCGCTCGTTGCAGGAAGTGCTGCCGGTAAAAGTCGAGAAACACTTCGGCTGGTGGACGCAAATCAGCCTGCGCTGAAAAATATTTTCCACCCCCCCTTAATTTCAGAGCCGCTCGCGTCACATAGCTGGCATCGACTACCCAAACGGGAAATGCTGCCATGCACCGACCACTGCGCTTGACTCTGACACCGCTGGCATTTGCCCTGGCGTTCACCACCCTGGACAGCGCGGCCGATGGCTCGGCCCAGCCCTCGACCGCCCGCCAGCAACTCATGGAACTGGACCTGCCCGCCGGCCCTCTGGATGCAACCCTGACCAGTATCGCTCGCCAGAGCGGGCGCAACATTGCGTTTAACGCAACGCTGACTCGCGGCCTGACAGCCGCGCCATTACGCGGTCACTACAGTGTCGAACAGGCCGTGAGCGAGGTTCTGCGCGGTTTGCCCCTGCAATTGAGCATCACGCCCAGCGGCACCTTGAGCATCGAGCCACGCCCCGAGACTTCGGCCATGGAGCTTTCGGACATCAATGTAAGCGCTGCCAGCCATGCACAGGACGCCTGGGGGCCGGCTCACAGCTGGGTCGCGCAACGCAGCGCGACCGTGAGCAAGACCGACACTTCCCTGATGGAGATTCCCCAGTCGGTTTCGGTGATCACCCGTGAAGAAATGCAAGCGCGCAAGCACGACAGCCTCGCCGACGCACTCAACTACAACACCAGCGTGATCAGCCAGCCGAACGGCTACAGCCGCGTGGCCGACGACTACCGCATGCGTGGTTTCGATATCGGCCCGCGCACGGGCGGTGTGATGCGCGATGGCATGAAAATGCAAAGTACCCAGTTTGAAGGAGGCCAGGAACCTTACGGCCTTGAGCGTGTGGAAGTACTCAAGGGCGCGTCTTCGGTGCTGTACGGGCAACTGGCGCCCGGCGGGCTGATCAACGCCATCAGCAAGCGGCCGACACTCGATCCGCTGCATGAAATCAACCTGGAATACGGCAATCATGACCGGCAGCAACTCTCCACCGATCACAGCGGACGCCTCGATGAAGAAGGCCGTTTCAGCTATCGCCTCACAGCGCTGGTGCGCGACAGCGGCACCCAGTACGACGCCATCGACGATGACAAGCACTACATCGCCCCGGCACTGACCTGGCAGATCAACGACGACAGCCGCCTGACCCTGCTCGCCAGCCATCAGCGTACCCGGACCAGCCTGACGCCGCCCATGCGCTATGACATAACCACTTTCAGCTCGACCCCAGGCTACAAAGTGCCTTATGACCTGTTTGCGGGCGAGCCGGATTTCGACGACTACGATGGCACCTTGCAGACCTTCGGCTATCTGTTCGAGCAACGCCTGAATGACAACCTGCAACTGCGGCACGCGGCACGCTACTTCGAGTCGCGCACCGACTATGACTACATCACCCTGAACAACAGCCGGATCAGCGGCGCCAATCTGTCGAGCCTGTCGCGTACTTACAACTCACGCGAAGACATTGCCACCGGCTGGACCAGTGACAGCAGCCTGCAACTGGATCTGGAAAGCGGGCGCTGGAAACATACCCTGCTGGGCGGCCTGGACTACTACCGCAAGACCTACGACAGCCATCGTTTCAGCGGCAGCGCACCGGCGCTGGACCTTGCCAACCCGGTCTATGGCAACCTGCCAAACGTGAACCGCAACATCGACAGCGGCTCGGACCTGCACAGCCATCAGCTCGGCATTTATTTGCAGGAACAACTGAAACTCGATGATCGCTGGCTGCTGATGATCGGCATGCGACAGGACTGGGCCGACAACAGCACCCGCAACTACCGTGACAATTCGCGCAGCACCACTGACGACAGCAAGACTACTGGACGAATCGGGCTGGTCTATCTGGCCGAAAACGGTCTGGCGCCCTATATCAGCTATAGCCAGTCCTTCCTGCCTTCGTCCGGTACCGACGCCAATGGCGATGCCTTCCTGCCGACCGAGGGCGAGCAGTATGAAATCGGTATCCGCTACCAGCCTCCTGGCCGGGAGATGATGATCAGTGCTGCGGTCTACCAGTTGACCCAGAGCAACGTCATCACCTCGATTGCCGGCTCGGACTTCGACGAGCAGACCGGCAAGGAGCGCAGCACCGGTTTTGAAGTGGAAGCCAAGGCCCAGTTGACCCCGCAACTGGCCATGAACGCCGCCTATGCCTACACCGATGCCCATATCATCAAGGATAACGATGAGGTGCTCGAAGGCTCGCGTATCGAAGGCACGCCTTACCATAACGCTTCGTTGTGGCTGGATTATCGTTTCGACTCGATGGGCCTCAATGGCCTGTCGATTGGCAGCGGCGTGCGTTATGTCGGCACCACCCACACCTCGCCCAGCGTCACTGACCGCAAGATCCCGGCCTATACGCTGTTCGATGCCCGAATCAGCTATGACCTGGACGACAACTGGCAAGTCAGCGCCAAGGCACAGAACCTCACCAACGAGAAATACCTGTACTGCGCCAACTCATGCCGCTATGGCGATACCCGTAGTCTGGTGGGGGCTGTCAGTTATCGGTGGTGATCTCTTCGCGAATGAATTCGCTCCTACACGGGCTGCGTAGGAGCGAATTCATTCGCGAACCCCCTGACGCTCGACCCACATCAGCCATTGACGCTTTCCAGCTTCAATGATCTGATGCGCGCCAGTTTCAGGTGTCCCATGCCGCCGTGCATGGGATTAAACGGGAAGCCGGTGCGTCACTCCCAGTGATCAGTCCGGCGCTGCCCCCGCAACGGTAAGCGAGCGAAGCATTCGACAGACCACTGTGCCAAGGCATGGGAAGGTGAATGCTTCATGACCCTCGCAAGCCCGGAGACCGGCCTGCAACCTTGTTTGGCAAACCCGCGGTGGGCGGGCGCAGGCCGGTCTTCGCGGGCTTTTTGCGCCCGCGATTCCCTATGCGTTGTTCCCTCCGGGATTCATTCATTCCTGATTGGCTGGAATCGCATGTCCCGTTCTTCCCTGCTTCAATCCCTGGCGAATCGTTCGCTACAGATCAGCCTTCTCGCGCTCCCGTCCCATGCGTGGGCTGCTGACGAGCAAACCCTGGCACTGCCCTCGGTCGCAATCACTGGCAGCGCCGATACGCCAGTAACCGATCTGGCAACCCCGACGCCCACCGGTTCGCGCCTGAACCTCACGGCACTGGAAACCCCGGCCAGTACCAGCAGCCTCGACAGCCAGATCATCGAAAGCCGCAATAACCTCACCGTTCAGGATGCGGTCACCCGTTCGCCAGGCATCACCAGCATCGCAACGCCTGGCGATGGCAATACCGCGTTGTCCGCACGTGGTTTTACGGGGCATTCCTCGGTCATGACCCTGTTCGACGGCTCGCGCCTGTATACCGGCGCAGGTACTCAGACCTTCCCGGTTGACCCGTTCATGGTCGAGCGTATCGACGTGATCCGTGGCCCGGCTTCAGTACTTTATGGCGAAGGCGCTACCGGCGCCGTGATCAACGTGGTGCCGAAAAAACCTTTCGAGGGCGAGATCCGCAATCGCCTGCACCTGGGTTACGGTTCCAATGACCGTCAGCAACTGGGCCTCGACAGCGGCGGTTCGCTGAGCGACACCCTGAGCTATCGCCTCACGCTGAACCAGCTGGAAAGTAATGGCTGGGTCGATAACGGCAATTCCCGCAGCCTGGCCATGAGCGCAGCCCTGCGCTGGCAAGCCACCGATGACCTGAGCTTTACCCTCGCCCATGAACGTGGCGACAGCGAGCCGATGAACTACTTCGGCACACCGCTGATCAATGGCCACTACCGCGACAGCCTGCGCGACAAGAACTACAACCTGCGCAATGCCGTGCAACGCTACAACGATGAATGGACCCGCCTGAACACCGACTGGACCATCAACGATAACGTCAGCGCCAGCAACCAGCTCTACTACATCAAGAGCCGCCGCCACTGGCGCAACGCCGAAGTCTATAGCTGGAGCAGCGCTCAGGGTCAGTTGTTGCGTGGCGACTACCTGGAGATCAAGCACGACCAGGAGCAGATCGGCGACCGCCAGAGTTTCACATTCAACCATTCGCTGTTCGGCCTGGACAGCCGCACGGTGGTCGGAGCCGAATACAACAGGATTCGTTTCGACGTCGCCAACAATTCGCCTTACACCGATATCGGTGGTGACTTCATAGACCCATGGAATCCGGCATCCGGTGATTTCCAGAGCCAGTCACCCTTCCTGCCGCTGACCGAAAGCACCACGCGCACCTTTGCCCTGTTTGCCGAAAACCGCCTGCAACTGTCAGACCGCTGGTCCTTGGTGACTGGCATCCGCCGCGACCAGAACCACCTGGACCGCAACGCCCTGCGTACCGATACCCGTAGCGACCGAAGCCTCACCGGCGGTAACTGGCGCGCAGGCCTGGTGTTTGCCGTGACCGATCAACTGTCCCTGTATGGCCAGTACTCCACCAGTGAAGACGGCGTCAGCAACCTCATCAGCATGAACCCGACCCAGCAGCAGATGGACCTGACCGAAGCGAAACAGACCGAGTTCGGCCTCAAGCAACAGTTCTGGGATGGCAGTGGCGAATGGACCCTGGCGGCCTATCACATCGTCAAGAAAAAGCTCCTGGCCATCGACCCGGTGACCCGCCTGACACAACAGGTCGGCCAGCAGTCGTCCGACGGCCTGGAAGCTTCTCTGGAACTGGCACTTGCCAATAACTGGCACGTATCGGCCAACGCTGCGCTGGTACGTGCCGAGTACGACGATTTCGACGAAAGCGTTTCCGGGCAGGTCGTGTCCCGCGCCGGGAATCGCCCGACCGACGTCCCGCGCCGAACCGCCAATCTGTGGGTGAGCAAGGCACTGAACGAAGACCTGGATGCCGGCATGGGCCTGCGCTATGTGGATAAACGCTATGCCGACACCGCCAATACCACCTCGATACCGGGCTACACGGTGCTGGATGCCAACCTGGGCTGGAAGGTGCAGCGCGATGTGCGCCTTGGCTTGCAACTGAACAACCTGCTCGACCGACGCTACGCCGCGGCGCAGTACAACAATGGGCAACAATGGCTGATGGGCGAACCTCGCTCCTTCTTCGTCACGGCTGATTACAGCTTCTGATCCAGTTGGCGGCAGGCTTGCAACCTGTCGCCAGCATGCCTGGAAATCGAGCATGTCCACCCTGAATATCCATCGCCTGAACTGGGCACCGCCACATAGTCAGGGCAAACCCTGGCAACTTGAAGGCATCGACCTGCACATCGCACAAGGCGAGTTCGTCGGGCTGATCGGCCCCAATGGCAGCGGCAAGACCAGCCTGTTGCGTTGCGCCTACCGTTTCAACGAACCGGACAGCGGCTCGCTGCACCTCGACGGGCAGGATATCTGGCAACAGAAGCCCCGCTGGAGCGCTCAGCGCATGGCCGTGATGATGCAAGAGTTCCCGCAGGAGTTCGGCCTGACCGTACAGGATGTCGTGGCCATGGGGCGTACACCTCATCAGGGCTGGTTCGACGGCGAAAGCGCCGAAGACCTTGCCCTGATCGACAAGACCTTGAACCAGGTGGGCCTGCATGGGCTCAGCGGGCATTTGTTCGCATCCCTGTCGGGCGGCGAGAAACAGCGCGTATTGCTGGCCCGCGCACTGGTGCAACAACCTGGCCTGCTGATCCTCGACGAGCCCACCAACCATCTCGATCCCCGTTACCAACTGGAACTGCTGCACTATTTGCGGCAACTGAAACTCAGCACGCTGGCCAGCTTTCATGACCTGAATCTGGCTGCGGCTTTCTGTGACCGGTTGTATGTCATCGACCAGGGCCGGATCGTTGCCAGTGGCACGCCGACCGAGGTCCTGACCGAGCAACGGCTGCTGCACATATTTGGTGTCCACGCGCTGGTGGATACCCATCCACTGGCACCTCATCCACGCATTACCTGGATCAGCCCATCATGACCCGAGCCCTGGCCTGCCTGATGCTGCTTGCCGCCCTGCCCCTGGCCGCTGCCGCGGATAACTTCCCCCTGACCGTACAGAGTTGCGGGCGCGAGGTCACTTTCGAGCAACCGCCACAGCGGGCAGTCAGTCACGACATCAATCTGACCGGCATGCTGCTTGCCCTTGGCCTGCGACCACGCATGGTCGGTTACACCGGCATCACCGGCTGGAAAACCCTCGACCCGGCACTTCGCGAGGCTCTGGACGGCCTTCCCGAACTGGCAGAACGCTACCCGTCGGTGGAAAACCTGCTGGATGCCAATGCCGACTTTTTCTTTGCAGGCTGGAGTTACGGTATGCGCGTCGGTGGCCCGGTGACGCCGCAAACCCTGCAACCGCTCGGCATTTCCGTCTACGAGTTGAGCGAATCCTGTTCGCGAATCATGACCCGGCGCGAAGCCAGCCTGGACGATCTGTACCGCGACCTGCACAACCTGGGACGAATCTTCGACGTCAAGGAACGCGCCGATACGCTGATCGAGGCTCTGAAACAACGGGTTGCACAGGTCACGACCAGACTGAGCCAGGTCCGGCAACGCCCCCGTGTGTTCTTGTATGACAGAGGTGAAGACCGGCCCGCCACCTCAGGAAAACTGGGCATGCCTCAGGCCTTGATCACAGCGGCTGCGGGCCAGAACATCATGGACGATATCGCCGCCAGCTGGACTCAGGTCAACTGGGAGAGCGTGGTGGAACGCAACCCGCAGGTGATCGTGATCGTCGATTACGGCCCGACCTCCTGGCAGCACAAACGCGATTTCCTTTTGCAGAACGCAGCCTTGAGCAGTGTCGAAGCCATCCGCCAGAAACGATTCGTGGTGCTGCCCTATGTCGCCGTAACGCCTTCGGTCGATAACGCTGAAGCCATCGAAAAACTGGCCGAGGCGCTGCATCCCGAGCTGTTTGGCGGGAGCGAACTGTGAAACCGATACGCAGCGTGGCCGGTTATCGCTGGCTGATCGGCACTCTGTTCGTTCTGCTGGCGCTGTCGTGTCTGATATCCCTGGGCTTCGGTCCGGCACGGGTGCCGCTGGCCAAAGTACTGGGCATAGTTCTGCAACAAGCCGGAGTCGATGCCGTAGTGGACTGGAGCAAGGGTCAGACGCAAATCATCTGGCTGATCCGCGCACCACGGGTATTGCTCGGGGCGCTGGTGGGTGCAGGTCTCGCGCTGGTCGGTACGGCTCTGCAAGCGGTGACCCGCAATCCGCTGGCTGATCCGCACCTGTTGGGCGTCAGTTCCGGCGCTGCTCTTGGGGCTGTGGTCGCGGTGTTGTATCTGGGGGAATTCATTGGCGTATTCAGCCTGCCGCTGGCCGCCTTCATCGGCGCACTGGGCAGTATGTTGCTGGTACTGGCCATCGCCAGCCGGCAAGGACGCCTGGAAAGCGAGCGCCTGTTGCTGTCAGGGGTCGCGGTGTCATTCGTGCTGATGGCTCTGGTCAATCTGCTGCTCTACACCGGCGATCAGCATGCCGCCAACTCCGTGATGTTCTGGATGCTCGGCGGTCTGGGACTGGCGCGCTGGGAATTGCTATGGCTGCCGGGTGCCTGCGTACTGAGTGGCTTTGTCGTCCTGATGAGCCTGAGCCGCGCCCTCAATGCCTTGATGAGTGGCGAACAGACTGCCGTGAGCCTGGGTTTCAACACCCGACATGTACGCTGGCAGGTGTTCGTCAGCACCTCATTGCTGACCGGCGTGCTGGTCTCACTCTCCGGTGCCATCGGCTTCGTCGGCCTGATGCTGCCGCACATGGCGCGTCGTCTGGTCGGAGCCGAGCACCGCAGGCTGCTGCCGGTCAGCGCCCTGCTTGGGGCATTGTTCATGATCTGGGTGGACGTCGCGGCCCGCACCCTGATTGCGCCACAGGACCTGCCCATCGGTATCGCCACGGCGGCCATTGGCGGTGTGTTTTTCATATTGCTGATACGCCGATAGGGGTTGAGCAAACGCCCTCTCACCAGATCATGCGTTTCATGCTTCAATAGCCCGACAGCAGAGAACAGGCAGCTACCTCTGTTCAGATTTACTGAACAGAGGCCATGTGGTGTGCATGCGGGATTGTCCGCACAAGGTTGTGACCTTCATGAATACACGATTCGTTGAGACCTTCATCCTGTTGGCCCATGTGGGCAGTGTTCGTCAGGTTGCAAAGCAGATGCATACCACACCGGGCGCTATCTCCATGCGTGTGCGCAAGCTGGAAGCCGAACTGGGTCTTGTGCTCTTCAACTGGGACCACAAGACCCTTCAGATAACGCCTCAAGGCGCCAGCCTGCTACCTCATGCCGAGCGCCTGCTGGAAGCCACGCAGGCCTTTCAGCGTGCGGCCAGCTCTCCAGCAAAAGAGCAGGGCCGGATCCGGATTGCGGTAATCGAGACAGTCGTTCACACATTTCTACCGGACTTCATGAAACTCATGAGCCGGACAATGCCCGATGTCACCATCGACCTGTCCGTTGAACTGACTTCAAACTCGAAAGAGCAGTTGATGCGACGTGAAGTCGACCTGATCATCCGGGTCATTGCCGATGATGGCGATAATCCGTTTGCGATTACCAAACCGATTGCAGAGCTGCCCATTCATTGGGTTGCACGCCCACGTGCTGTGCCGACACGGGATATGGTGCGCAAAGTATTGAGCAAGCAAATGCTGACGCAAATGCGTGGCTCGGCCCCCTATGAGTCCGCAGTTACCATCGCGCACCAGTTGGCATCGGAGCACGGGGTATTGGCCAGTGAGCTGCGAATATCCGGTTCCCCTTCCCTGGCAGCGCTGGTATCGCTGGTGAAAGAAGGTGTCGGCGTAGCAATCATGCCGGGCATTCTGGTCAAGGACAGCCTGGAACATGGCGAACTGCAAGAACTCCCGCTTCCCAGCCCCCCCTCGTTCAAGATCGCTACATCCCATATGAAGAATGCGCCTGCGCTGGTATCAGGCGTCGCAGACATCGTGCACAAGGTCTGCCGTACTTACTGTAAACGCCAGGGGGAACACTGGATCATCAGCCATGGATAAAGTATCTGTTCAGTTAAATTGAACAGGCATGGCGATTATTGTTGGATAGACACTGCCTGCAAGCTGCTCAAAGAATGACTCCCCTACTTCGTAATGCTGGAGTCTTCACGATGAGCACGTCCTGGACCAACCCCGCCGAGTTTCGCGCAGCCGTCAGAGCTGGCCGTCATACCGGCCCCACCGCAGACGTCTGCCCCGGCTACACCCAGGGAAACCTGGCCATTCTGCCTCGTGAATACGCAGACGAGTTCTTGCGATTCGCCCGCCTCAACCCGAAGTCCTGCCCGATTATCGGGATGACCGAACCTGGAGACAGCCGGGTTCCTGAACTGGGCGGCGTGGACTTGATGGCCGACGTCCCGGCTTATTGCGTATTCCGCGACGGTGAACAGGTTGATGAAGTTTCGAGCCTGGAAGGGCTATGGAACGATGATCTGGTAGGTTTTGTCATTGGCTGCTCCTTTTCCTTTGAAGGCGCGCTTCTGGATGCAGGCATACCGATTCGCCACATCGAACAGGGCACCAATGTCCCGATGTACGTTTCCAATATTGCCAATGGCAAGGCAGGACGTTTCGGCGGAACCACCGTGGTCAGCATGCGTCCGATGACACCGGCACAGGCCATCCGGGCGGTGCAGGTCACCTCCCGCTTCCCGAGTGTCCATGGAGCGCCCGTCCACCTGGGTGATCCGTCCCAGATCGGCATCCGCGATGTCGATGCACCCGACTTCGGCGAACGCTCGATTATCCGCCCAGGCGAAATTCCGGTGTTCTGGGCTTGCGGCGTAACCCCTCAACAAGCGATCCGCAGCGCACGCCCCTCATTCGCCATCACTCACAAACCGGGGCATATGGTGGTGACCGATATACTCAATAGTCATCTCGCGGTGTTTTAAGAATGACGTACGTGTAGAAGGCAGCTTGCTGGCGATAGGGCCAGTTGCGGTTTGACAGCACCGCAGTAGAAGTAATGCCGATCACTTAAGATCCCAATCACTTGTGGGAGGGGCCTTGGCCGCGACGACCAGCATACAGGCAATACATTTTGAAGCGCCTGTCACACATACTGTCGCGGCCAAGGCCCCCTCCCACGGATTGCGAGCCCGGCCACCAGATCTTTGAAATCAGCCTCTTAGGTGTGCCACGAAGTTTTAGAGGATATCCAGCGGATAGGTCACGATCACGCGATGCTCATCGCTGTCACGCTGGGAAGCCACTTCGCTGCGCAGCGAGGCATGTCGCAGCTGGACGCCGAGTTTCTTCAGCGGGCCGGATTGCACCACGTAGCCCAGGGTCAGGTTGCGTTCCCATTCTTTCTGGTCGCCATTGACCGTGCGAATGTTCGAGCCGCTTTCGTACATGCCCATGAAGGTCAGGCCCGGAACGCCCACCTGAGCGAAGTCGTAGCCATAGCGAACCTGCCAGGTACTTTCGCCGGCACGCTGGAATTTGCCGATCATGGATTCGGTCATGAAGTACGCCGTAGAGCCATCGCCCTGGTTAAGCCATACAGCATCGCTGTCGCCGCTGACCTGCTGGAAACCCGCCGCAATGGTGTGGCCGCTGACCAGATAGGTGAACAGCGCGCTGGACAGGCGGCTGTCCACTTTGCCTTTCACCACACCTCCGCCGTAATAGCCGTTGGTGTAGAACGCCGGATCATTGCCGTTGGCGCCATCGGACTTGTTATCGAAATAACGCAGGTCGGAACGCAAGGTGCCAGGCCCGACGGCAATATCGTATTTCACGCCCAGGAAGTTCTGTTTGTAGAAGTCTTCCAGGTTGCCGTAGTAATACTGCAAGGTCAGGTCTTTAGTGGGTTTGTAATCGACGCCACCGTAATAGAACTTGTTGACGAACTCGCCAGTACGGGCGTTATTCGCGCCGGGAATGGACATGCCCATCTGGTTGCTCGACCCGCGACCTTTTACATGTTCCAGTTGACCCAATGTGAAGGTGAAGTTATCGATATCCTTGGACTGAACCTGGCCACCATTGAAAGTCTGTTGCAACATGCGATCGGTGGACATCACCACCGGCAACATCGGCACCAGCGTGCCGTAACGGAACTCGGTCTTGGAAACCAGTGCCTTGGCGGTCAGGCCAACACTGCCGAATTCATCGACGGCACGGCCATCGCCGTCGGTAGGGAACACGTTGCCGTTGAACGCTGAACTGGTCGGGTTGTAATGGCGGCCCTTGCCGGAGTCCAGACGAAAACCGGCCATGCCCAATGCGTCGACACCAAACCCTACAAGCCCCTGGGTATAACCGGAACGAAAATCGAGAATGAAACCCTGCCCCCACTCCTGGGTGTAGTTCGGGTTGTCCGCGCCGCTGCGGTTATCGGCATTACTGAAGAAGTTACGGGCCAGCACACTGGCCTTGCTGTCTTCTACAAAACCGGCACTGAATGCCTGTTGGGCCATGACCATACCGCAAATACCAGCCACCAGACGGGGCGAGCGATTGATAAGCTCCATCGAAATATCCTTTGCTGTAAGTAAGTGTTGTAAGCAGTCAGGAGTAGGCAGTTAAGTTTTATTGTTTTGAGGAGCAACGAGAGTCGGCGCGGTAACTAACTTGACCGCGGGCAAGCGATACAGGACCAGCAGCGCAATCACCCCAAGGCCTGCGCACATCAGCAGCCCGATCCCCACCGAGCGTGCCAATGCCTCACGGGCCAGTTCCAGCAGTTGCCAGGCTTCGCCCGAATCATCGGAAGTCGAGGTCAGCAACACTTGTGGATTGATATAACGGGCAATCGAACTTTCCTGGCCCGCCGCCAGAAACGCCCGGTTCAGATGGGTGACATACAGCAGGTTGACCAACACCCCCATGACCGCAGTGCCCAGCAGGCCGCCGACCAGCCGCAGTGACTGGATCAGGGCCGTGGCTATGCCCAGAAACTGCCGTTCTGCCAGGGTTTGCGTGAATACGGTCAAGTTGAGCAGGATGAACCCAAGCCCTCCCCCCGCCAGCAGGATCAGCATCAACAAGGTATTGAACGATGCACTGCGCCCTGCCAGCGCCAGGCCGGCACAAGCCAGCAGCAAGACAAGGAAACCGGCCAGCGGCAGCAGGTTCGGGTTGCTCAAGCGGGTCACGATGCGGCTGTTGACGATGGCACCCAAGGTGATGCTCAAGGCCAGTGGTGTAATCAGCAGACCGGCGTCTTTCGGGGAGTAGCCGTAACTGCCTTGCAGCAGCAGCGGCAGATAGAACAACAGGCTGAACATGATCGCCCCGGCCAGCACCGACAGTAGAAACAGTGTGCGCATGCTCGATACGGCGAACATCGCCGGTGGTAACAGCGCTGACGTGCAGCGCCGCTCCCAGAACCAGAGCGTCGCCCCGCAAATCAGGCAGATCAGGGCCAGGGATGCACTGAGCAAAGTGCTCGAATGCCCCATCCACTCAACACCCAATTGCAGGCTGCCCAGTGCGACCGCGATCAACAGCGCGCCGAACCAGTCCAGGCGAATGCCTTGGGTCTGCACAGGCCGGTAATACGGCAGGTAGCGCCAGGCGAAGAACAGCGCGATACAACCCAGCGGCAGGTTGAGATAGAACACCGAACGCCAGCCATAAGCCTCCGTCAGCAAACCACCCAGACCAGGGCCAATGGCGTTGACCACACTGAACAGCGCACTGAGCATCATCTGCCAGCGCAACCGTTGCCGGGTATCCGGGAACAGCTCGGGAATACAGGCGAATGCCGTACCGATCAGCATCCCTCCTCCGACACCCTGCAACGCCCGACCGATCACCAGCACCAGCATGTCGGTGGCCAGCGCACAGATCAGTGAAGCCAGGGTAAAGACGATGGTTGCCGCAATCACGAAGGGCTTGCGTCCGAAGTAATCGCCCAGCCGACCGAACACTGGAATGGTCACGATCGAGGTCAGCAGATAACCGGTGGCGACCCAGGCATAGAGTTCAAAGCCCTGCAGTTCGGCGACGATGCTGGGCAACGCATTGCCGATCACCGTCTGATCGAGCGCCGAGAGCATCAGCACCAGCGAGATGCCAAGCATCGCCAACAGCGCTTGCCTGAAGCTCAAGGCACTTACCTGAGTCGTCATCGGTACGCCTCAGACCAATGCTGCAACGGCAGTGGCGATTCGCGAGCAACCCTGTTCAAGGGTTTCCAGCGCCGTGGCAATGGACATGCGAAAGAACGGCGCCAGGCCATAGGCTGTACCGGCAACCACCGCCACGCCCTGGCTTTCCAGGAGGTACATCACCACGTCAGTGTCGGTTTCCAGAAGCTTGCCATCGGGCGCGCGCTTGCCGATCAAGGCCCCGCAGTTCACATAGAGATAGAACGCGCCGTCGGGCTTGAGGCAGCTCAGGCCGTCAATGGCATTGATCAGTTCCAGGCAGCGATCACGACGCTGCTGATAGACCTTCACGCTCTCTTTGACGAAAGACTGATCACCGTTCAAGGCTGCCACCGCAGCCGCCTGGCTGACAGAGCTGGCATTGCTGGTCGACTGCGACTGCAAGGTGGCCATGGCATTGATCACATCGGCAGGCCCGGCCGCATAGCCAATCCGCCAGCCGGTCATGGCGTAGGTCTTGGAGACGCCATTGATGACCAGCACCCGGTCACGCAAGTCAGGCTCGACGCACAGGATGTGCGCGTTATCCGAACCCTCGAAACGAATGTGCTCGTAGATGTCGTCGGTCATCAGCATCACATCGGGGAACTCCAGCAACACGTCAGCCAGCGCACGCAACTCCTGCGCGCTGTAGCTGGCCCCGGTCGGGTTGCTCGGCGAGTTGAGCAACAACCAGCGGGTACGCTCGGTGATCGCGCCACGCAACTGTTCGGCGGTGAGCTTGAAGCCGTTCTCTTCCGGGCAAGCCAGCGTCACCGGCTCGCCTTCACAGGCCAGCACCATGTCCGGGTAAGAGACCCAGTAAGGCGCAGGAATCAATACCTCATCGCCTGCGCCAAGGGTTGCGGCGAAGGCATTGAAGATGGCGCTCTTGGCTCCGCTGGTCACCACGATCTGCGAAGCCGGGTAATCCAGACTGTTTTCCCGGGCGAGTTTGGCGGCAATGGCCTGACGCAGCTCCAGTGTGCCGACGTTCGCCGTGTAGCGGGTTTCACCACGCTCGATGGCAGCGCTGGCAGCCTCGCGGATGTGTTTGGGGGTATCGAAGTCGGGCTCGCCGACGACCAGATTGATGATCGACTTGCCCTGACGACGCAGTTCGTTGGCACGGTCGGAAGCCGCGCTGCTTGGCGAAGGTTTGATGCGTTGCACGCGGGCGGCGATGCGGGAGGCGTTCAAGGTCGTAATCCTCGGAGGTGACATTCGAGGCTCTACGTTACGAGTCGGGATCGTTGAGCGGATAAGACCGTTTCGTTCTGGTTTGATAGGAAGTCCTTATGACCGCTTGCAGACCGGCAACGCACCAAAATGAAACAGCCTCGGGACTGTTGCGCCTCACGCAGGCAGAACCGGCTGCTGATCAGCACGCCATAGCAAAGGCTTATATATAGCGTCCGGCCTGCTGCGCGGCATGGCCTGTCTTTTGCTATGACCCATGGGATGTCAGCCCCAGCATGAGTCCGTCTCTTGAATCTCCGTCGTCTGAAATATTTCGTGAAAATCGTCGACATCGGCAGCCTGACCCAGGCCGCCGATGTCCTGCACATTGCGCAGCCCGCCCTCAGCCAGCAGTTGGCGACCCTGGAAGCCGAGCTGCATCAGCAATTGTTGATCCGCACCAAACGCGGCGTGACGCCCACCGAGGCGGGCAAGGTGTTGTACGGTCATGCGCAGCACATTCTGCGTCAGTGCGAGCAGGCCATCAGTGATGTGAACGACACCGGCCACGCCTTGTCCGGCCAGGTTTCGGTCGGGCTGGCACCGGGCACGGCAGCGTCCACCCTCGCCCTGCCGCTGCTGCGCCGGGTTCGCGAGCGCTATCCGGGGATTCTGCTGTACCTCAATGAAAACTTCGGCACCACCCTCAGCGAACTGATCATGAATGGCCGCATGGACATGGCAGTCTTGTATGGCGGGCGCGAAGTGCATGGCCTGAGCTTCGTCCCCCTGCTGCGGGAAAACCTGTATCTGGTCAGCGCAGACGAACACCTGGACGAACGTGATGAAATAGCCCTGGCAGAACTCGCAACCATGGAGATGCTGCTGCCGCGCCCCTACAACATCATGCGCAAACTGGTAGACGAAGCGTTTCTGGGCATCAGCCTCAGCGCCCGAGTGGTGGCTGAAGTGGAGTCCTCGGCAACCCTGACTGCCGCCGTGGCCGAGCGCTTCGGCTCGACGATTCTTCCCGAGTCGGCCGCCAAGGTGCTCGTTGCCGCCACAGGTGCGCGCATGTTGCGCATTATCGAACCCGGCATTCAGGCACCGTTGGCGTTGTGTCTGTCCGGTCACCTGCCATTGTCGGTGCCTGCTCAGGCAGTGAAAGCCATCCTCCTGGAACTGGTGGCAGAACTGCGTAACCAGACCGAGCCCGGGTCATAAGCGAGCCTTATCACCCCACAGCCAAACCGTCTTGGCGGTCCTGCGCGGCCCTCGTTAGATTGAAATTCATTCAATACGGCAAGCGGCATAGGTAAAGGCAAGGGTATGGATCAAGAACGTATCAAGGCACTGATCGGGTTACTGGCAGAGTCCGACCTGATCGAGCTCAGCCTGACGGAAGGTGACAGCACCCTGCGTCTGTTCAAGGAAGCCACGGGCAATGTCGTTCAGGCACCTTCGATATCCGCCAGGGCGGCAATCGGCAAGACAGCCAGCGTATCGGCACCGGCCATGAAGGCCACCGCTCCTGCGCCCGCCAAAGGCGAGATCAAGGCCAGCCTCTACGGCGTCTTGCACCTGACCCCGGCAGTGGGTGAAGCGCCCTTTGTACAGGTCGGCGATAGCGTGGAAGCAGGACAGACTCTGGCGATCATTGAAGCCATGAAAATGTTCCATCCGCTCAAGGCCAGTCGCTCAGGCATCGTCGAAGCGATTCTGGTGGACGGTGGCACGGAAGTCGAAGCCGGCCAACCCTTGTTCCGTATCGGTTGACCCCGACGCACATTTTTCAGGTATCTCGAATGTTCGATAAAGTGCTGATCGCCAACCGTGGCGAAATTGCCCTGCGTATCCAGCGCGCTTGCCGTGGCCTGGGTCTGAAAACCGTCGCGGTCTACTCCGAAGCCGACCGTCATGCGCAGTACGTCACCCAGGCCGATGAAGCGCTGTGCATCGGCCCTGCCGCGCCCACCCAGAGTTATCTAAATCAGGCGGCCCTGCTCTTCGCCGCCAAGGTCAGTGGCGCACAGGCCATTCATCCCGGTTATGGCTTTCTGTCGGAAAACGCCACCTTTGCCGAACGTATCGAGGCGGCCGGCATGACCTTTATCGGCCCCAGCGCCGAGTGCATTCGCACCATGGGCGACAAGGTTTCCGCCAAGCGGGCCATGCGTGAAGCCGGTGTGCCTTGCGTACCGGGGCCGGACTCAAGCATGTCCAGCGACCCGCAAAGCATTCTCGCCGTCGCCCGGGAAATCGGTTATCCGGTGATCGTCAAAGCCGCTGGCGGTGGCGGCGGTCGTGGCATGCGCGTGGTGCAGCAGGAACCGGAACTGCTGGAAGCGATTGCCCTGACCCGTGAAGAAGCGCGTCTAGCGTTCGGCAATCCCGAACTCTATATCGAGAAGTTCCTCGGCCATCCTCGCCACGTCGAAATTCAGGTGCTGTGCGATGCCTACGGCAATGCCGTGTGGCTCGGCAGCCGCGACTGCTCCTTGCAGCGTCGCCATCAAAAGGTGCTTGAAGAAGCCCCGGCGCCCGGCATCGACCCGCAATTGATTGCCCATGTGGGCGAGCGCTGCGTCAAGGCCTGCCAGCAGATCGGCTATCGCGGCGTCGGCACCTTCGAGTTCCTTTATGAAGACGGCCAGTTCTTCTTCATCGAAATGAACACCCGCTTACAAGTCGAGCATCCCGTCACCGAGATGACCACTGGCATCGATATCGTCCAGCAGCAGTTGCGCATGGCCCGAGGTGAGCGCCTGGAGTTGCGTCAGGCCGATATCGTAGCCCAGGGCCATTCACTGGAATGCCGGATCAACGCCGAAGACCCGCTCAGTTTCATGCCCACTCCAGGGCAAGTCACCCGCTGGGAAGTGCCGGGCGGTTTTGGCGTCAGGGTCGATTCCCATGTCACCACCGGCTACCGCGTACCGCCCTACTACGACTCCATGGTCGCCAAGGTCATCAGCCACGGTGCCACTCGGGAAGAAGCCATGGCCCGCATGCGTCTGGCCCTCAGCGAGCTTCATGTGGAAGGCATTTCCACCAATATTCCCCTGCACCGGGAAATCCTCGACGACCCGGCATTCTGCGCAAGTGGCGTCGATATTCATCACCTGGAGCACTGGCTGCAACAACGGAGCCCACAATGAGCATCGCGCACACGGACACAGGTCCGACCATCAGCCTCCTGGGCACCACAGCCCTGTTGTTTGAAGCACCGGGCAGCCTCGATCTTGCCCCGCAACAACGCATCTGGGCCATGGCTCGCGTGACCGCACAGTGGCCGGAAATCAGCGAATCGGTGCCGGGCATGAACAACCTGATGCTGACCTTCAGCACCCCGCCACGGCACTTGAGTGCCCTGACCGAACGCCTGCTGGAAGCCTGGCAAACCTGCGAGCCGCTGCCGTTGGAAGGCCGCATCATTGAATTGCCGGTGACCTACGGCGGCGAACACGGCCCGCACATGAGCGACGTGATTGCCCATACCGGGCTGGACATCGAAACCATCGCCCACCTGCACAGCGAGCCGCTGTATCCGGTCTATGCCTTGGGCAGCCACCCTGGTTACTGCTATCTGGGCGGCATGGACCCACGCATTGCCACACCACGGCGCAAGGTTCCTGTGCTCAGCATCGGCGCTGGCGCGGTGTCCATCGGCGGCATACAGACCGGCGTTTCCGCGTCTGCCGGCCCCAGCGGCTGGAACACCATTGGCCGTACCGAAATGTCTTTCTTCGACCCCGAGCAATCGCCACCAGCACTCTTGCAGCCGGGCGACCTGCTGCGCTTTCGCATCGAGAGGATCATTCGATGATCGAGATTCTATCCGCCACCGCCCTGGCCACTGTCCAGGATCTGGGCCGCATTGGCAGCCTGGGTTACGGCGTCGGCACGTCCGGGTCCATGGACACACTGGCCGTGGCGACCGGCAATATTCTGCTGGGCAATGCCGATGACGCAGCGGCCATCGAGATTCCGGTGTTCCCTTTCGAGGTCCGCCTGCTGGAAGACTGCGCCTTTGCCGTGACCGGCGCAGCCTGTGCCTTGAGCCTGGACGGCGTCGCCTTCCCGCCGAACTGGGTGATGCAGGGCCATAAGGGCCAGACGCTGCTCATCGACCACCCCACGGCAGGTTGCCGCGCCTATCTGTGTCTGGCTGGCGGCGTCGATGTGCCGGTGGTGCTCAACTCGCGAAGCACTCAACTGCGAGGCGAGTTCGGCGGTTTTCAGGGCCGTGCCTTGCAGCAAGGCGACCGTTTGCATGCCTGCTCGCCGGGCATCAGCACGCGGGCCACGGATTTCGGTGTACTCAACCCTGCCCATGCCTTGCCGTTGAGCGTGGACGGCGTACCCGCCATGCGCGTTCTGCCTGCGGCGGAATACCAGGCATTCAAGGCGGATTCCCGAGCGTCATTCTGGAGCGACGACTGGAAGATCACATCCCAGAGCAATCGTTATGGCTATCGCCTTGAGGGCACGCCGGTCTTGCCCGAGCACGCCATGGAAGTGCGCTCCCACGGCATCGTACCGGGCGTGATTCAGGTACCTCACGGCGGCCAGCCGATCATCCAGATGCGTGATGCACAGCCCAGTGGCGGCTACCCGAAGTTCGGCACGGTGATCGAAGCCGATCTGTGGCGTCTGGGCCAGGCAGCCATCGGCAGCCGGATTCGTTTTATCGAATGCAGTTACGACGAGGCCCTGGATGCCCTTGAGCAGAATCAGGCCTATCTCGCCGAAGTGCGACGTCTTGTGACCCTGCATGACCTGGCCCGGCGCTGAGGAAATGAACATGAACATTGAAGAGATTCGTCAACTGGTGGCTGATCTGACACTGGCAGGTTTGTATGGCGCAGAGATCGAGAAGCCGGGGTTCAAGCTGAGCCTCAAGCGCGGCGTTGCCTGTCAAACCTTGCCTTCTTTATCCGTAGAGATCGCGGCAGCAGAGTCGGCTTCCAGCACTCTGGACATCAAGTCCAGCGGCATCGGCCACTTGCTGGATGCCCACCCGGACAACGGCATCGTACTGGCACCGCCTGGCAGTGAAGTGCAGGTTGGCCAACTGGTCGCACTGCTGGCCGTCGGCAATCTGATTCTGCCAGTGCGCAGCCAGCATGCAGGTCAGGTTTGCAGCCTGCTGGTGCCCAGCGGCACAGCGGTCGGTTACGGCCAACCGCTGATACGTCTTTCTCCCAATGCCACAGAAGCGGAGCAACCATGAAGATCGACCTGAATGCAGACATGGGCGAAGGCTTCGGCGCCTGGCGCATGGGCGAAGACGAAGCCCTGATGGAGATCATTTCCTCGGCCAACGTCGCCTGTGGTTTTCATGCCGGTGACCCTCTGATCATGGATAACACGGCGCGACTGGCCAAGGCCCGAAGTATCGATCTGGGAGCCCATGTGGGCTTCCCCGACCTGATGGGTTTTGGTCGTCGCCAGATGAACATCGATATCAATGAACTGAGCACTTACGTGACCTACCAGTTGGGCGCACTGGCAGCGATGGCCAAGGTCGCGGGCCATCGCATGACCCACATGAGCTTTCATGGCGCACTGGGCAATATGGTTGCCGCCGATACGGAGATGGCTGCGCACCTGATTCGCAGCGTGGCGGCGTTCGACCCCGGGATCATCATCAGTTCGTCCAGCAGCCGCGCCATCGAAAGCGCCGCCAGCCAGTGCAACCTGCGGGTGGCGACAACCTTCCTCGCCGACCGCGCTTACGACGATGACTGTCTGCTGGTGCCACGCAAGATCGCCAACTCGGTCATCAAAGACCCCGCGACGGTACTGCAACGGGTTCGACAACTGCTGGAAGACAGCACCGTGACCAGCATCACCGGTAAGGTCATCAAGGTCAGCGCCTGCTCGATATTGCTGCACGGCGATACACCCGGCGCGGTTGAGCTGGCGCGTACGGTGCGCCATGAAATCGAATCGGCGGGCGGGCAGATCGTGCCGATTTCGCAGCTTGTGGCGTAAGCCGTCGCGGCCAAGGCCCCTCCCACATGAGCCGTACAATCCTTGTGTGAGGCTGCATGAAACGAATCATAAGAGACGCTTATAGCCACACAGCCAATCCGTCTTGGTCGCCGGGGTTTGTGCTGGATAGAGTCGATGCATGAGCAACACACAGCATTCAGAGGTAAACGCAATGCCATTTTCCGATTACAAAACCGCGCTGGTCACGGGCGCATCTTCCGGCATCGGTGCCGCTGTGGTTGAGCGTCTGTGCCAGGAAGGTATCGAAGTTCACGCGCTGGCCCGCAGCGCCGACAAGCTGGCCGATCTTTCAGCACGCACCGGCTGCATCGCACACGCAATCGATGTCACCGATCTGGCCGGGCTGACGGCACTGTTCGGGCAATACAACTTCGACATTCTGGTCAACAACGCCGGCGTCGACCGTCCGGGCTCGATCCTAAAGGCTGACGCCGAGGGCATCGACTTCCTGATCGACGTCAACCTGCGTGCCGTGCTGCATCTGGCACGCCTGGCCTTGCCAGGCATGGTCGAACGCGACAGTGGCCATATCATCAATATCAGCTCGATTGCCGCAGCCTATAACTTTGGCGGTAACTCGACCTACCACGCCACCAAGGCGGCGGTGAGCATGCTTTCTCGCCAGTTGCGCATCGATGCCTTCGGCAAGCGTGTGCGGGTCACCGAGATCTGTCCGGGCCGGGTCGCCACCGACATCTTCGCCCACGTCCATGGCGACTCCGAAGAAACCTACAAGCGCTTCGTCGAAGGTTTCGAGCTACCCGTCGCCGCCGATATCGCCAATGCCATCGCCTTCGCGATTGCCGCGCCGGTGTCCATGAACATCGGCCATATGGAAATCACCCCGACGCTGCAAGTGCCTGGCGGCCTGTCCACTGCACGCCCACAGGACTATCAGGGCTGAAAGCGTCACCACCGAGATCAGAACGGATCAATCCGTCACATGCTCCCTGGCCGGGCCGGACGCCCGGCATTTTTTCTGCCCCTACCCATGCTGATAGGGATTGACCATGAAGCAAGACTTCGATTTAGCCCCGATCCTGCAAGGCGAATACGCCGAGCTGATCCTCAAGGGCATCGAAATGACGCTGCAACTGGCTTTGTTCGCCTGGTGTCTGGCCATGGCCCTCGCGCTTGTGCTGGTGACCGTGCGCCTGACCGGTAACAAATACGCCAATCGTCTGGTAGCGGCCTATGTCTCCTACCACCGCAACGTGCCGACACTGGTGCAGTTGATGCTCTGGTATTTCGGCATCCCGACCCTGCTGTCCAGCTCCACACAAATCTGGCTGGCAGGTTACAACACCGAATACCTGTTCTCGATCATTGCCCTTGGCCTGTGCCAGGCCGCGTATTTCAGCGAAGACATCCGCAGCGGCCTGCGCGCCATTCCTGCCGGGCAGACCGAGGCTTCTCGGGCGCTGGGCATGGGCTATGTACGCTCGATGCGTTACGTGATCCTGCCGCAAGGCGTGCGCAACTGCCTGCCATCGCTGATCAACCATACGGTGCTGTTGTTCAAGAACACCAGCCTGGCCATGGCCATCGGCGTCATGGAGCTGACTTACGCAACGCGGGAAGTCGAGAACTACACCTTCCGCACCTTTGAAGCCTTTCTGGTGGCTTCGGTGGTGTACCTGGCCTTTTCGCTGCTGCTGATGGCCCTCGGTGCCCTGCTGGCCAAGCGATTCAACAAAGCTTTGGCGAGGTAAGCGACCATGTTCGATATCTTCACGATTCTGCAGCAGAACTGGACGCTGTTCCTGATCGGGCAATACCCTCACGGCCCTTTGGGCGGCCTGGCGAGCACCCTGATCCTGGCGGTTCTGGCGCTGCTGTTCGCCTTCCCCCTCGGCCTGTTGCTGGCACTGGCAAGGACGTCGCCCTGGAAAGCACTGCGCTGGTTCTCTACCGTCTGGGTCTATGTGCTGCGCGGCATTCCGCTGCTGATGGTGATCTTCTGGACCTACTTCCTGGTGCCCTTGATCATCGGCCACAACATCACCGGCTTCACCACCATGCTCTGCACCCTGGTCATCTACCAGAGTGCCTATCTGTGCGAAATCATTCGCGGCAGCATCCAGGCGTTGCCGAACGGCCAGTACGAGGCTTCCCGTGCTCTGGGCATGGGCTACATGCGTACCACGGTCTGGGTGATCCTGCCTCAGGCGCTTTATAACGCGCTGCCCAGCCTGCTCAGCCAGTTCATTTCCATCATCAAGGAAACCTCGCTGGGCTATGTGATCAACGTTCAGGAAATAACCTTCGCCGCCAATCAGGTGAACAACCAGTTACTGACCAAGCCCTTCCAGGTGTTCTTCATTCTGGCGGTCATTTACTACCTGCTGTGCTTTGGCCTGACCCATCTGGCCGACTGGCTGGAACGTCGCATCGCCCGCAAGCGCCAGGGCACCACCGTTGCTGCCGTTACCGACAGCCCTTTGCCTAACCCTATCAATCAAGAGGGCTGACTCATGCGTCCAATGATCATGTTTTCCAACGTCAACAAGTGGTACGGCGAGTACCAGGCCCTGACCAATCTCACCGCCCAGGTGAATACCGGTGAAGTCGTGGTGCTGTGCGGCCCTTCCGGCTCGGGCAAGTCGACGCTGATTCGTACCGTCAACCGCCTGGAAGACATTCAGGAAGGCCAGATCCTGTTCGACGGACAGGACGTGAACGGCACCGACGCCAACGTGAACCGGCTGCGCAGCCGGGTGGGCTTCGTGTTCCAGAGCTTCAACCTGTTTCCGCATTTGTCGGTGCTGGACAACATCATCCTGTCGCCCACCAAGACCCTCGGCCTCAAGGGCTCGGCAGCAAAACAGCGGGCGATGCAACTGCTGGAGCGTGTCGGCCTGGCGCACAAGGCCGGCGCCTATCCCGCGCAATTGTCCGGCGGCCAACAGCAGCGCGTGGCGATTGCACGTGCGCTGGCCATGGAGCCACCGGTCATGTTGTTCGACGAACCCACCAGTGCCCTGGACCCGGAAATGGTCGGCGAAGTGTTGAGCGTGATGAAGGGCCTGGCCAAGGACGGCATGACCATGATGTGCGTGACCCACGAAATGAACTTCGCCCGCGAAGTCGCTGACACCATCTGGTTCATGGATGCCGGACAGATTCTGGAAAAAAGCGACCCGGAAAGCTTTTTCAGCCAGCCCCGACACCCGCGCGCACAGCGTTTCATCGCTGACTTGCGTGCCCATTGATTGGCAAGAACGATTTGCAAGAGCTGCCGCTGGACCGATTACTGATCCTTAATCTTCTGGAGTTCCCCATGCGTATGAAGCATCTGTTCGCCGCTGTAGCGTTGAGTCCCTTGGCAGTAACCCTGGCCCATGCCGATCAATTGAGCGACATCATGGCCAGACAATCCATGAGCTGCGGCGTGTATGCCGACGTTCCGCCCTTCTCCGCACCGGACCCGAAAACCCGTGAGCTGGTGGGCATGGATGTCGATCTGTGTACCGCGCTGGCGAAAAAACTGGGCGTGAAGCTGGAGCTCAAGCCGATGTCGGTGGAAGCACGGGTTCCGGAAGTGAAAATGGGCCGCGTCGATGTGCTGTTCGCCAACCTGGCCTACACCCAGACCCGCGCCGATCAGATCCAGTTCAGCGACCCCTACTACATCGCCAAGGAAACACTGGTAGTGCATGCCGTCAACGCTGACAAGGACAAGGCCTTCTTCAAGGGCAAGCGCATCAGCTCCACCAAAGGCTCCACCTCCGAGCAATCGATCCGCATCGCTGGCGCAGTGCCGGTGACCTTCCAGGACACAGGTTCTGCTTACATGGCCCTGCAACAGAACAAGGTTCTGGGCCTGGTCACCAACACCATGACCGCCATCAAGCTGGTCAACCAGGCCAAGGCCTCAGGGGTGGAGCTGGCAATCGTCAAAGAACCGATGGCGCTGGAGCCGATTGGTGCCGGTATGCGCAAAGGTGAGCCCGCTTTCCTGGCCAAGGTCAACGAGTCCCTGAAAGCCATGGACGACGCAGGCGAAATCGACGCCATCTGGGACCGCTGGATTGGCCCGAACACCGAATACAAGATGGTGCGCGAAGACAAGGTACAAAGCCTGAGCAGCCTGAAGTTCGATCCATTGCCTTGATCGACGCATAAGTCCCAAACGCCCTGCTTTTGCAGGGCGTTTCTTTTTCGGGTTCTGTTATGAAACAAGAGCCTGTAGCATCCGGTTGCATGTAAAACCGGAGACAGACAAAGATGGCACATTCGCTTCAATATCAAGTGTCAGACTCCATTCGCGGTATCGAGACCGAAGTCGGCCGACTGCTTGATCTGGTGCCCATGCTCAAAGACGCAGGCAATGACGAACTGGCCGCAAAGGTCAGCCTGCAGGCGCACAGACTGCTTGAGGTGGCAGTGGCGTTGAGGATGGCTTTGGCGGGGTGAGTCATACGAGGTTAACCACCGCAATAACAGCCAAAAACACCGTATCGCTGCACACTTCCTCCCCCCGGCAATACGCCGTCTACCCGCCAAAACTGCCCGAAAAGACCCGCTGATGATTTTTCATCACGGCCCGGAAACCTTTTGTATAAAAATTGACGTAAACATCACTTTGCCATTACTGTTGCGCCTTGCGGCAGCATCATTGCTTCGCCAACGGATTGAATTACAAGGGAATGTAAAGCATGCAGGCTGCGCTGCTTCGTACGGGCAAAAGTGACGAATTCATCGCTGTAGGCGAAACCGGGCAATCCGTTTACAAAGCCGCCCTGCAGTTAATCGCAGCCCTCACCCGCAAAGATCCCTCTCTGGCCAGATTCCTTGCCGTGCCCAAAAGCAACGAGCAAGGCAGCGTGATCGACTGGTACAGCCCGGTCCCCGGCGACGTGGTGCCCTGGAGTTCGGCAAGCGAAGACGAGCGCGACGACGCCAGGGCACAACTGCTCCGATTCAAGGACGCCGTCGCAGGCATGAGCAAAGCCTTGGTTCAGGCCGCAAACAAGGATGAGCAAAGAGACCAGATCATCTTTGGAAAATTGCTGGGGCTGATTCCTCATGCACCTGCCGAAGACTACCTGTATCTGGTCCAGACAACTCGCACTGAAACCAACGGCGGCAACGAACCCTGCATACAGCCGGTGCTGACTTTCTGGGGTTTCGTAAAGAGCGAAGCCGACCGCTATCATGACCCGCTATATTTTCTGGCCCAGAGTCCAATCGTCCCAGACATCTCCTCCTCACCAAGTCCGGCATCTGCTGCAGATGTGACGAAACCGCAGATTACAACCACCTCCGTTACATCTGGCCAGCCTAATCCATTGCTTCGTACGGGCAAAAGTGACGAACTCATAGCAATGGGTGAAACCGGGCAGGCGGTATACAAATCTGCCTTGCAGCTCATTTCAGCACTCGCTCGTAAAGATCCCTCCCTGTCCAGATTCCTTGCCGTGCCCAAAAGCAACGAACAGGGCAGTGTGATCGACTGGTATAGCCCGGTTCCAGGCGATGTAGTGCCCTGGAGTTCGGCCAACGAAGACGAGCGCAACGCAGCACGGGCCCAACTGTCCCGTTTCAAGGAAAACATCGCTGCGATGAGTCAGGCGCTTGTGCAGGCGGGTAAAAAGGATGGGCAAAGCGACCAGGCCATATTTGGCAAATTGCTGGGGCTGGTTTCGCATGCACCAGACGAAAGCTATGTGTATCTGGTCCAGACAACACGTACCAATGCCAACGGCGATAACGAGTCCTACCTGCAGCCGGTGCTGACTTTCTGGGGTTTCGTAAAAACTGAAACAGATCGTAATCGTGAACCACTGTACTTTTTGACACAACAGCCAAAGGCCCATGCCCCATCACCCGACTCGACACCGTCTGCAAGTCCAGCTACGCCCCAGATGACAGCAACTCCTGTTGTTCTGCGCCCTTGGTGGCGTCGCTTCTGGTGGTTATGGCCACTGCTGCTCTTGTTGCTGGCCTTACTGTTGTTCGGCCTGCTTCGCGGTTGCTTGCCAACGGCAACGTTGCCTGTGGGCGGCCTTTCAATACCACCGACAGGTATCTCCACAAACACAAACACCATCAGTGCAAGTAGCCATCCAGTAGATGGCATAGCGCTCAATGGTTCGACACTGCCAACCAGCAGGGCCACTGTGAGCACCACTCAGCCTCAGACACAGACGACCGATCCAGCATCGATAGCGCCTGAGCCGACAGCACAGCCTCAAGCCAGCGAAACCGCTGCAGCCGAATCCGAAGCTGCACCTGAACTCCCAGCAGAACAACCGACAGCCGGAGCCCAGACACCGCAATCCGGAACGCCTGGCGAACCGTTAAGCATTCCACAGGACACAGCCGAAGGCCCGGCCTCCTTCCTCAACGGCAACTACCGTGCAGGTGCAGGCATCATGGATGCCAAGACTTCAAGACCCTTGCGCCTCCAGTATGCATTCGAGAAAGGCAAGGGCAACGTCACTATCCGCCGTCCTGACGGTGTGTCCTGTACAGGTGCGGTCAATGCCGCCATGAATGGCGGAAGCCTGGGCATCAACAGCCAGGATCAAGCCAACTGCACCGACGGCAGTCGCTATGACATGCCACAAGTGTCCTGCAAACCAGGTGCCCAAAGCATCGCGGATTGCCAGGGCAACTACGGCAACACTCAATTCCCCATGTCCATGCGGCGCGAATAAAGGCTGGACCCATGCTGCCAGAACTGACTCAATTTGAAGAAACCGTCCACCTGATCAATGACAGCGGGCTCCAGTTCATGGACTTCGCGGTCAAGCTTGATCTGCGTAACGAACCCGCCGGGCGCTTTGCCAGGATGGGCAACACCTTGATCGCACGCCTGTTGCAGAATCAGGAAAGCAAACAGTACTTCCACTTCGGCCCGGTGGGCACGGCCAGCCAATCCGGCGAAAGGCTGGCACAGTCACAGGCTCAGGAACGCCTGATCAGTGAAGTCGACGACGAAGATCTGACTCTGAGCATGCAGACCAGCCTCAGGCTGCTCGATGGATTGTGGCTGCCCGTCCCCTTCTTTCGTTTCCTGCCGCCAGAGCGTTATGACGAAGGCCCGACCAACTGGGCAAGAGCGCGCCTGGTCGAGCTTGAGCAAGCCGATGTAGACGGCAACACTCACCGCCTGACCCTGGCGTTCGACACTCGTGCCATGGCCTCGGCAGCAGGCATGCAGTATCTGGCACCTACCCGCGACGACATCAATGCCGGTTCATCTTTCCGTCTGGCGTGCCATGCACGTCAGAGCCGCTGGTTTCTGGACCAGAAATGGGTGCAGGACTGGCTGGCGGAAATCTATCGCGAAAGCAACAAGCATCGTCCCAGCGAAGACATCGACGAAGAACTGATCGAGCAGCGCCACATTGGTCACTACCTGAACCTGCTGAGCCTGATGGACCGGCCAATTCCCGAGCAGCGTACCAGCGAGCCCGCACGCATCGAGGTGCCGGAGGTCAAGCTCACCGCCAACGGCGTCGACTCCATCGACCCGCCCATTCCAGTGGATCTGGTGCTGGACGTCGGCAACTCACGCACCTGCGGCATCCTGATCGAGAATCACGGGCAATCCGGCGATGGGATGAAGCACAACTACATCCTGCAGATACGTGACCTAGTACGTTCAGAGCGGGTTTACAACCAACCCTTTGAAAGCAGGATCGAGTTTTCCCAGGCAGCCTTCGGCAAGGAAAACTTTTCGGTACAAAGCGGTCGCCATGACGCTTTCCAGTGGCCGACCATCGCCCGCGTCGGGGTCGAAGCAGGACGTTTGTCCGCACGCCGCCGTGGCACAGAGGGCTCGACCGGTCTATCGAGCCCCAAGCGTTATCTCTGGGATGAAAACGCCTACACCCACGGTTGGCGCTTCAACAACTCCTACGTGCAGACCGACAACGAGCCCAAAGCCACTGCTGCGCCCTTCTCACACAAGATCACCAAACTCGGCCAGGCGTTCTACAAGCTCAAGAACGAGGACGATCGCCTGCCCGCGTTCTCCCCACAGTACTCACGCAGCGCGCTGATGACGTTCATGCTCGCCGAGGTGCTGACCCAGGCTCTGTCGCAGATCAACAGCCCGGCGCAGCGGACCCGCATGGGCCACACCCAGCGGCCACGCCAGTTGTCCAGCATCACCCTGACCGTGCCGCCGGGCATGCCGCAAGTCGAGCGCAGCCTGCTCAATGACCGTCTGCTACAAGCCCTGGCGCTGGTCTGGAAATGCATGGGCTGGCACGAAGGCGACCTCGACCCGAGCAAGGCCAAGGGCCTGAATTCAACGGTACCGGCGCCACGGGTCCCATTGCCAAGGGTAAAAGTGGAATGGGATGAAGCTACCTGTGGCCAACTGGTTTACCTGTACACCGAAATCCGCGAAAACTTTGCCGGTCATGCCCAGGAGTTCTTCGACACCCTCGCACGCCCGGACAAGTCCAATCGGGAACAGATCACCCTTGCCAGCATCGATATCGGTGGCGGCACCACCGATCTGGTCATCACCGATTACGCGCTGGAGCGTGGTGCCGAGCATGCAAGCGGCAGTAACGTATCGATCATCCCCGAGCAGCGCTTTCGGGACAGCTTCAAGGTCGCCGGTGATGACATCCTGCTGGATATCATTCAGCGTTTCGTACTGCCGCCGCTGGAACAGGCACTCAAGGACTTCGGCGTGGTATCGCCACGCTCGCTGCTTTCGCGGTTGTGCGGCGATGAAAGTACCAGTGCTCAGGACGCCATTCTGCGCCAGCAACTGAACCTGCAAGTGTTTGTTCCTCTGGGCCTGCGCCTGCTCAAGGACTACGAGGCATACGACCCGGAATTGCCAAGCCCGGTCCATGACTACAGCTTCGCCGAACTGCTGGAAAAAGACGCGATCAGCGAACGTATCCATGAATACGTGGCCGGTGGCGTACGCCGTATCGATGGTGGCCGTGACGGCTTCGACCTAAGCAAGGTCGTGCTGCGCATCGACTTGCCTGCCATTCATCAGGCCTTCCTCAAAGGCCAGATCAACCTGAGCAAGATTCTCGATGCCCTGTGCGAAGTGGTGTTCCAGTACCCTTGCGACGCGCTGCTGCTGACCGGTTGGCCATCGCGCTTGCCGGGCGTGCAGGCTTACATACGCCGAAAGGTGCCACTGCCTCCGGGACGCATCGTGCCTATGAACGGTTATCGCACTGGCGGCTGGTACCCGTTCCACCGCAATGGCCAGATCGACGACCCAAAGAGCACGGCAGCCGTTGGTGCCATGCTGTGCCTGCTCAGCGAGCAGCGCAAAGTGTCGAACTTCTATTTCAGCGTTGGCCGCCTCAAGCCGTACTCGACCATGCGCCATATCGGAAAGCTGGACGAAAACAATCTGGTCATCGACCACGACATGCTCTACCGGGACGTGATCAAGAGCGACGCCCTGGGCAATGAGTTCCTGCAACTGCACGAACCACAACTGGAAGGTCCACAACTGCGGGTACTGGGCAAGACGCGCCTGGGTTATCGCCAGTTGAATGCAGAACGCTGGGTCGCGGCACCGCTGTACCTGATCGAACTCACTGAGCGCGGCACTCGCAAACTGGTGGGAAAACCAACAACCGACGGTAAAGAAGCCTGCCTGCTGTTGCGCTTTCGCGTAGAGAGCGCCGACGCAGACCGCAGCGACGCCGACATTATCGCCGAGACACTGGTGATCGACGACAACATCGAAAGCAACGTCCTGGATCAATCCTTCGACCGTAAGGACGTGAGGCTGCAGCTCTACACCATGTTGAGCGCTGAAGGCGGTGCCTCCAACTATTGGCTCGACAGCGGGAGCGTGAGTCCGAAATGACTACTCTGACCACCGAACAGATTCAACTCGCACACGCATGGACATCAGTACACAAGGGCGCTGGCCTGGCCCTGGACTGGGTGGAAGAAGTGGCGGGCAAAGTCGAGGAAGTAGCGGCCAAGGCCGTCCCGCTCAATCGCGACCTGCACCGCGCCCGCAATCTGGCACGCAGCCTGGGTCGCGTCTCCACAACGCCCATGGGCATAGGTTTCTTCGGTTTGTCCCAGGCAGGCAAGAGCTACCTGATTTCCGCCCTGGCTGCCGACAGCAAGGGCCAGCTTCTGACCCAGTTCGGCACCCAGTCACTGGATTTCATCAAGCATGTAAATCCAGTGGGTGGCGGCAAGGAGGCTACCGGTCTGGTCACCCGCTTTACCCGCCGTGCCGAGCCCGGCAAGGACCCTCAGTATCCGGTGGAGTTGCGTCTGTTCCGCGAGATCGAGATCGCCATTATTCTGGCCAATGCATGGTTCGAGGACTTCGATCATCAGCGCCTGAACAGCCAGATCACCGACTCACACATCGACGCTTTGCTGCAACGCTTTGAAGATCATGCAGCGACCGAACCGACGCCGGGGGTCAACAGCGATGACGTCGTGCTGCTCTGGGACTATCTGGAACACAACTACCCCAACGCCGTACGCCCACTGAATGCCCGCTACTGGCCACGGGTGGTCAAGCTGGCTCCAAGGCTGTCGGTTCGCGAACGCGCTCAGTTGTTCTCCCTGTTGTGGGGCGGCATCAACAAGATGACCGAAACCTATGAGCAACTGGCAGCCGCCCTGCACCGCCTTGGTCTGGCCGAAACGGTCTTCGCACCGATCACAGCACTGGTCAGCGAGCGTGACGGCCAGATGATCCAGACCAACAGCATCATCAACGTGGACATCCTCAGCCGCCTGGGCGGTAGCGGTGACAGCGCACTGGAAGTCCGTCCGGCCCATGAAAGCAACCTGCGTACGCCTGTATCGGTAAGCAGGGCCGAACTGGCGGCACTTACCAACGAGCTGATTTTCCGTCTGGACAACGAACCGGCCAACTCCATCGTCAACAGCGTCGATCTGCTGGACTTCCCCGGCTATCGCAGCCGCCAGAAACTGATGAGCATCGACGAAGCCAGCGAAGTGGACAGCAGTGGCGCAACCAACAACCCGGTTGCAAAGCTGCTGCTGCGCGGCAAGGTAGCCTACCTGTTCGAGCGCTACACCAATGAGCAGGAAATGAACGCGCTGGTCATGTGCACCAGCAGCTTCAAGCAGAGCGAAGTGGTCAGCGTGGGGCCAGTGCTCAAGAGCTGGATCGACAAGACCCAGGGCACCAGCGCCCAACAGCGGGATGGTCGTGCCAGCGGGTTGATCTGGGCCTTGACCATGTGTGACGGCTTCATCGGCGGCGCGCTGAATGGCGAGACCGTGCAGTTTCCCGAGTCCTGCGACAACATGCTCAAGCTGACCATGATTGAGCGCTTCGGCAACGAAGAGTGGATGAAACAGTGGGGTAACACACCGTTCAAGAACACCTATCTGGTACGCAAGCCACGCTTCAAGACGAGCTTCATCGACCTGGCGACAAGTGGTGAAGAACTCGGCTTCAATGAATCATCCAAGGCCGCCTTGCAGGCCTTGCAGGAAGCATTCAGCAACAACGAACTGGTCAAGCGCCACGTCGCCGAACCGCTGGATGCCTGGCAGGCGATGCTCAAGATCAATGATGGCGGTATGAGCCGCTTCAGTACCGCCTTCACGCCAGTGGCCGACATCAACTTCAAGTTGCAGCGTATCGAAGAGCAACTGGATGACTTGATGGTGAAATTGCTGCCACGCCTTGAGGAGTACTACGAAGCCGGTGGCGAGGATGAACGCGCCAAGAAAAAAGCCATCGCCAACCTGATCGTCCGCCCCTTCGCCACCACCAAGCACGGTAAATACGTACTGGGTGAACTACTTGCCTACATGGCGGTGCCGGAAGACCAGTTGCGTGACCTCTATCTGAACGGTGACTTCGACAACCCGGCTACCGAAACCACCGAAGCGGCCCCCGCCAACAGCGCCCCGGAAGTGGAATACGACATTTTCGGTGATGCGGTTACCCCGGCAGCCGAAGCGCCGCCTGTCGCAGTGGCCGCGCCGCAATACCAGAGCCATGAACACCGCTTTGCCCGCGCCGCATTCAACCTGTGGGCAACGCACTTGCGTGGCCTCAGCCGTCGCCAGCATTTGCTGGACCTGCTGGAGTTGCCGTCCGAAGCCATTGCCTTGCTGGTCAAGGAGCTGGTGGTCTGCGCCGAACGCCTGGACCTGCCCTTGCAGCTCAGCCAGGCCCTGCTCAAGCGCGCGCAGAGCGGCGTGCGCAGGGAAAATCTGGTTCAGCGACAGGTGCTGACGGCACAACTGCTGCTCAACGACTTTGCCGCCTGGTTCGGTCATACCGCACAGCCAGCCAGTCAGCGGCCTGCAGGCCTTCTGGGCGCAAAGCAGCCGCTGTTCTCCTTCTATCAGAAGGAAATGCCGGGGCGTTTCCCGCTTCTGGCACCGCAAGCCGACGACCAAAGCGTGATCTTTGCCGATGACTGGATTTCCGGCATTGCCATTCATACCCAGAACAATGTGGGCCATCGCAAGGGCAAAGAAATCACGCCTGAGCAGAACGAGGCCCTGGGTCGGGTCATCCAGGCCTTCAAAACGAGATAATTCATGTCCATCACGATCAAGCTCACTCCCTTGGCAACCCCCGCTCCAGGGCGCGCCTTTCTTCAAGTACGTGGCTGGGAACATGATGCTGGCAACCTGGAGTTCGCCATTCAGCGCAACCAGGATGACTATTACCTGCAACACGACCAGCAATGGGGCAATGCACCCTGCTGGTTCGCTCAGCATTTCGTGGAAGATGCCGATGGCGACTCGATCAGCTATCAGGCTGGCCCGGAAATCGTCGACCCGTTACTGCTGAGTTCAGCCACTGGTGTATTCAATTTTCGCCTGCGCAGCCCGGATGGCAGCACCGAAGATGAAAACCCTATGCGCCTTGCTCCCGGCTTGAACTCATCTCTTGCAGTGAGTGCAACCGGTGTCGGTGCAGCGCAAACCACTGTCAGCCTTGCGCAGCCCCAGGCAATACCACAACCGGTTCTCGAACCAGAGGCAGAACAGCCAGAGGAAGTACAACCGCCGCCGGAGCCCATCGCTGAACCAACACCACCGGCACCGTCCGCAGCACCACAACCGACCAAAAGCCGCCTGCCCCTGTTGCTGATCGGCCTTCTGGTCTTGTTGGCTATCGCGGCAGGTCTGTGGTTCTGGCTCAAACAGCCAGTTGCTCCCGAGCCCGTGGTAGTTCCGACTACCCCAGCGGTCATCGCAGAACCTGCGCCTGCCCCGGCAGTGGCCGCGGTGCCCTGCAGCATCGAAGCATTGAGCAGCGAAACTGAACTGAACTTTGTCCAGGGCTGCATAAAGCAGGCACCGGACAGCGCGGCACTGCTCAAGGTCATCGAGCTGGCAAAGACCAACAAGCAATGCGGTGTCGCGCAGCGGCTGTACGCCAATCGCGCCCAGGCTGGAAATGTCGAAGTGGCTCAAGCCTATGCCCGCGAGTACGACCCCAAGTACCTGCAACCCAGCGCCTGCTTCGCCACCCCGGACAATGCCACTGCCGCTTACTGGTACGAGACCATCCTCAGCTATCAGGCCGACAACGCCGAAGCTGCACAACGTCTGAAGGAACTCAAGCCGTGAGCCTGCGCAATGCTTCCCTGACTCTCGCCGCCTGCCTGTGTTTGAGCAGCGGCTATGCTTTGGCCGCCGACAAACCGCTGCTGCAGGAAGGCAAGAAAACCCTTTTCCAGCGCGTACTCACCACGCCCGGATGCCACTTGAGCACATCCGCCGGTGGCGTTCCCGGCGCGGAGCAACCGGCGTTCAGCCGCTTCTATGTCTATGAGCATGCCACCACTGGTAATGCTGAATGGCTGAAGGTCGGCCCGGACAGTTTCGGCAAGACCAGCGGCTGGTTGCCTGCAGCCTGCACTGTGGACTGGAAGATGCAGTTGACCCTGGCCTTCACCAACCCGGCCAACCGCGACCGGTTGATGTTCTTCAAGGAGCGCAAGACCCTTGAAGGCATCCTCGATGCGCCGGACCCGGTAAGCCATGTTGCCCCGCTGCGGGCCAAGCTCAAGCAAAACACGCTTGCGCCGGGCGTACTGGCCCAGGAGCCTGAATACTTCATCGACATGCAAAAGCAGTTCTACCTGCTGCCGGTCCTCAGTGGCGAAGAAGTCATGACCGAGGCAGGCTTTCGCACCCGCATTCTCAATGTCGCCTCGGTCAGCAAGGCTGATTCGGCAAATGTCGGACAAGCAGGCCAGACCGGTGCAGCACAGGGTCAGGGCCAGACGCCTGCAGACGCCGCCAGCCAGCTCAAGGAGTTCAGCGCCGCAGTCGTGTTCGTGATCGACTCGACCATTTCCATGGACCCTTACATCGAGCGTACTCGCGAAGCCATCAGCAAGGTCTATGCACAGATTGCCAAGGAAAACCTTGGCCGCCAGGTGAAGTTCGGTCTGGTCGCGTTCCGCTCCAGCACCCAGGCAGTACCAGGCCTGGAATATGTCACCAAGATGTACGCCGACCCCAATACCGTGAAAGACGGTGATGACTTCCTGGCCAAGGCCGCCGATCTCAAGCAGGCGAAAGTATCGAGCAAAAGCTTCGACGAAGACTCGTATGCCGGCGTCATGCAGGCCATTGAGCAGGTGGACTGGAGCCCCTTCGGCGCTCGCTATGTAGTTCTGATTACCGATGCTGGCGCTCTGGAGGGAGACGACAAACTGTCCAAGACAGGGCTGAATGCCGAGCAGGTGCGCATCGAAGCCAGTAACCCTGGCGTGGCCATCTACACCCTGCACTTGAAAACCGCTGCCGGCGTCAAGGATCACGCCAAGGCCGAGGCCCAGTATCAGGCGCTGTCCACCTACAGCGGCACCAACACTTCGTTGTACTACCCGGTGGATGCCGGCGACCTGAATACCTTTGGCAGCAAGGTCGATACCCTGGCCAGCGCCATTACCAGCCAGGTGAAAGCCGCCTACATGGGCGACGATGCCATTGGCAGTGCCATGAACGCCAAGGCCACCCCCGCCGAACAGAAGATGCTCGACGATGCGGCGCTGATCGGTCATGCCATGCGCCTGGCCTATCTGGGTGAGAAAACCGGCACTCAGGCACCGCCGGTCTTCCAGGCATGGATCGCTGACCGTGACCCGATCAAACAGAACGTCCCGACCACTGATGTGCGGGTGCTGCTGACCAAGGCACAACTCAGTGACCTCAGCGACGTGCTGAAAAAAATCCTCGATGCCGCCAACGAAGGCCTGATTTCCCCGAGCGAAATGTTCGGCCGCCTGCGTTCGGTTGCCGCCACCATGGGCACCGACCCCAACCAGCTCAAGCAAAACGGCACCGCCAAACTGTCGGAGCTCGGCGTGCTGGGAGAGTACCTGGAAGACCTGCCCTACCACAGTGAAGTGTTGAACCTGGATGAAGAAACCTGGAAAAGCTGGGATGGCCTGGCTCAGGAAAAATTCATTCGCACCCTTTCGACCAAACTGCGCCATTACCAGGTGTACAACGCCGATGTGGACCGCTGGGTATCACTGGCAGAAGGTAGCGACGCCCGTGACAACGTCTACCCCGTGCCGCTGGAAATGATGCCCTGACATGCTCCGGATCAAGGGACTGAAGATACAGCGAGGAGTCGGCGCAAGTGCGCACCGGGTTCATGTGCCAGAGTTGAATCTGGCACGCGGCGCAGTGCTGGCGATTACTGGTGAGAGCGGTTGCGGCAAAAGCACATTGCTCGAAACGCTGGGGCTACTGCTGGCTCCCGACGCACTTGGACAGTATCAGTTGGGCAGTCAGGACATTGCTGCCCTGCTGGCCGCCGACGATCAAGTGGCACTGGCCGATGTGCGCGCCCGTTCACTGGGTTTTGTGCTGCAAAGCGGCGGGCTGCTGCCTTTCCTCAAGGTCCGGGACAATATCAACCTGCCCAGGCGCCTGCTGGGGCTGAGCAACAAAAGCGATCATGTAGAACGGGCCATCGCGGCTCTGCATCTGGAACCCTTGCTGGAAAAACTGCCTCAGGCGCTGTCCATCGGTGAGCGGCAACGGGTTGCCTGCGTGCGCGCCATTGCCCATCAACCGCAACTCCTGCTGGCTGACGAACCCACAGCGGCACTCGACCCCCACAATGCACGACAACTGTTCGAGTTGCTGCTCGGGCTGGTGGACGAACTAGGCCTCAGCGCGCTGGTGGTTTCCCATGACTGGGGGCTGGTGGACAGCTTCGGTCTGCCGCGCCTGAGTGCAGTCAACCTGCCGGGGGAAACGCGCTTTGAAACGGTCCATTGAGCGCCTCTGCCTGTTGGCAGGCCTGGCTCTGGCCGACCTCTGGCATGACCGAAAGGTGTCCTTGTGCATAGCGGCCTCGCTGGTGGCAGTGATTGCTCCCCTGCTGTTGTTGTTCGGACTCAAGCATGGCGTGGTCAGCCAGTTGCAGGGTGAGTTACTTCGCGACCCACGCAATCTGGAAATCAAGCTATTGAGCAGCGGCAACTATGACCAGCAATGGCTGAGCGCACTGCAACAGCGGCCGGAAACCGGTTTTGCCCTTGGTATGACCCGCTCGCTCAATACCCAAGCCGACCTGATCGGCAGCAAAGGCCGTTTTGTCGACAACGCCGAAATCATTCCCACCGCTGTCGCAGACCCGTTATTGAACATGCCTGCCAGCGCACTTCTGCCTGACCAGGTGATTCTCAGCTCTGCAGCTGCCGAACGTCTTTCCCTGATAACCGGCGATACTCTGCGCCTGCGTGTGCAGCGACGTCTGGACGGAGCCCTTGAAAGAGGCGAAACCTCCCTGACCCTGGTTGCCACCCTGCCCGCTGCGGGCTTTTCGCGTCCGGCGGCATTCGTCCATCCCGAACTGCTGCTGCAACTGGAGCGCTTTCGCGATGGCTATGCGGTCGATGCCCTTGGCGCCACAAGCGGCCAGCCATCAGAACGCCTGACGCCCCGCTATGCTCGCGCCCGCCTGTATGCACGAGACATCGAAAGTGTCGCGCCGCTGGAGCGCTGGCTGAACGCACAGCACATTGAAACCGGTAGTCGACTGGCCGATATCGAGAATGTCAAAGCGATAAACCATGTGCTGGGTGTGATCTTCGGAGTCATTGCCGGTGCAGCCTTGCTGGGCTGTATCGCTTCGTTGGTGGGCGCCTTTCTCGCCAATATCGACCGTAAACGCCGCAGCCTGGCCTTGTTGCGACTGCTGGGTTTTACCGGCCCGGCCGTTGCAGGTTACGTGGTCTTGCAGGCCGTGGTGCTGGCATTGGCAGGCTACCTCGGCGGCCTGTGTTTCTACCTTGCCGGAAGCCAGGCCTTTAACCAACTACTGGGTGGACAACGCATCACCGGCAGTTTCGTTTGCCACATCACCCCTTTGCACGGCCTGGCAGCACTGGCGCTCGCCCTTGCAGTCGCGGCGCTGGTCGCACTGGTCGGTGCCACACGGGCTATCAGAATCCAACCTGCGGAGAGTCTTCGTGAACTCTAGACACTGGCGCCACTTGCTGTTTGTGCCACTAGCCCTGGCCAGCCTTCAGGCTTCGGCTGCCTGGGAAGAGAAACTCTACAACCCAATGCCCGCTGCAGAAGATGTGGTATTGCCCATGCCTTGCGACGGCGCCATGGTGTTTCGCAAAGTATTCATTCCCCTGGCAGGCCCGCTGGACGACTACCCCATCAATATAGGTGGCGACAACAGCGAATGGGGCTATGTGGAACAGACTCACCCGGCATTCATAGCGGGCAGCTTCACCGCCGAGAAAACCGCCAAATCGCGTTACTACCTGCTGGCCAAATACGAGATGACGGACCTGCAATACCGCGCCCTGACGCAGGCAGAATGTCCGACGCCCTCGAACAAGCAACGCTTTCCAGCAGTCTCCCTGAGCTGGATGCAGGCCATGGAAGCCGCCGACAAATACAACCTGTGGTTGCGCCAGAACGCAGCCGACAAGTTGCCTAAGGAAGATGGAGTGGCCGGTTTTGTGCGTTTGCCGACAGAAGTGGAATGGGAGTTTGCAGCTCGCGGCGGGCTGAATGTCAGCACTGCCGAGTTCCGGGATCTGCGCTATCCGATGCCAGACGGACTGAACGCTTATGAATGGTTCGCCGGTGCCCAGTCTTCCAACGGCCAATTGCAACTGGCGGGCCTGCTCAAGCCCAACCCCCTGGGCCTGCACGATATGCTCGGCAACATCGATGAGATGATGTTCGAGCCGTTCCGCCTGAACAAGCTCGACCGCCAGCACGGTCAGGCCGGTGGCTATGTGGTGCGCGGTGGCGACTACCGCACGGCCCAGGGTGAATTGCGTAGCGCTTTGCGCAAGGAGCGCAATTACTACGAAGACAAGACCGCCGCTACCAGCAAGACTACAGGTCTGCGTCTGGCACTGGTGTCCAGCACTCTCACCTCCCGCGAGCGGGTCAGCAGTATTGAAAGCAGCTGGAAAAAACTTGGCACCGGCAGTGGCGAAGCAGCTCAAGGTAACGACAAGAATGCCGTGCAGGCGCTTGGCACTCTGGCTTCGGGGGTTGCCGACGAAGCCTTGAAGGAACAGCTCAAGACCCTGGAAAACCAGCTGCGCGCCAGCAACCAGCAGCAGGAAGAAACCCGTGACCAGGCCATACGCGCCAGCCTCAATCTGGGTGCGTTCCTGTGCACCAAGATGCTCGACGACGGCAAGTACCTGGACTTCCTGCAGAAGAACTACGAGCTCAACTGCTCGGCAAGCGAGCAGGACAGCAGTTGCCCGATGCGCAAAAGCAAACTCGACGAACAGAAAGATCGTCTGCACAAGCTAAGCCGCTACTACGCCAGCAGTCTGGTGGATTCCGGCACCCTTTATGGCGAACCGCTGTTGGCCCGACAAGTACCGGTCATGGGTGAAATCGTCGCCCGCAACGAACAGCTCAAAGAGCTCAAGCCGTATCTGCAGACCCACTGGGTCAATCAGCAGGCCTTTCTCAAAACCCAGAAAATCGACACCGATGCCTGGCTTGGCCGCTGCAAGGCCGTCAGTCAGTAATTAGATGCACCGTTTACCACCAGGAGCTGTAGCATGAAACAAGTATGTGATTATCTTCCCAAGGCCATGCTGGGCCTGTTTCTGTCCGTCAGTCTGGTACTGGGCGGTTGCGCTCACACAGGCAGCAATATGCTTGGCGAGACCGGCACGGCACCCGACCCTCGCCTGACCCAGAGCGCCGACGCCAAGTTCTTCTCCTCCTCGGGCCTGACAGCCTGTGCCGGCGCTGCAGGAGTGGGCATTCTGGCGTGCGCAGTGGCCAACCCCAACGACAAGGTCAAATGCATGGTGGTAGCCGGTATCGCCGCATGCGGCGTGGCCATGGGTGCCAACTATTACTACGACTATCGCCGCAGCCAGTACTCCAACACGACCCAGCGTCTGCAGTTGATGAATGACGAAGTCAAAGCCGATACCGATAAAGTCGCCTTGCGTACCGCCACCCTGCAGCAGGTGATCAACGACGACAAAGGACGTATCGCCGATATACAGAAGTCAATCCAGAACAAGACCGTGGACAAGGCCAAGGCCCAGCAGGAAATCGCCAGCGTCGACAGTAACATCACGCAAATGCGCAAGGACCTGGACGGCATGCGCAACAAAGTGACCGAATACCAGAAAACCGCGCAACTCGAGCGTACCAACGGCGGCGGCAAGCAAGTTACCGAAATCGAAGGTGAAATTGCCAAAATGAACACCAAGGTCGCGTCCCTGCAAAAGGAAGTCGACGGCCTTTATAGCCAGCGCTCGGCTATCACTCTGGGTTGAGGTGGACATGATCATTCGCGCATTGCTGGTCAGTTCAGGGCTGTTGCTGTTGGGTGGCTGTGCCACTCAACCGGGTAGCTGCGACTCAAACAATACCGAGGCCAGCCTGATCACCAAGATGAACTGCGATCATTCGGGTGGCTACAGCGACCAGATCCGCCAGCGTGAGCAGGCATTGGCGGCGGCACGCAACGAAAACGCCGCCTTCCACGAGGTCTACGACAATCTGGTGGCCCAACAGCAAGCCACCAGCAAAAACCTGGCCGAACAACAACGCCAACAGGCCGTGCTGGACACGTCCATGAGCAAACTGCTGGGTCAGCTCAAGACCCGTCATGCCAACAAGTCCCAGGTTCAACAGCAGATCGCCGACCTGGAAAAACAGATGGCCGCTCAGAAAAAACTCACCGCCAGCACAGATCCGTCAGTAATCGAAGCCCGCAAGCTGGAGCTCAAAACCCTGCAGCAGAAGGTTTCAAGGCTGCAACTCAGCCTCGGCTACGAATGACCCTTTCTTGAGGCCCTGCGGGGCCTCTTCCTGTTCTGGACCCGCACCATGCAACGCATCACCCGCGACACCACATCCCATCCTCCAGAACTGCTGCGTAGCCTGGAAAGCAAGGTCGAACTGCTGCACCGTCACTTTCCGCCCAGTGTTGCCAGCCTTTATGCCATCCCGCGAGCCGGAACCCAGGACACGCTGCAATGGTGGTCGGAACTCGGAGGCCAGCCGCTGACCTATGAAAGCCTTGGCCCCACAGCACGGCAAGCGCTTCTGGCTCGCTACGAACAACGCCAGCAGGCCATCCGGCAATTGGCGGATGAGCTGAAAGCCCGCGGCAAGACCGAGGATTCTCAGGCACTGAACACCCTGATCGGTGCGCCGGATCTGAACAATCTCTACAGCCTGAACGATGAACCGGTAGTGGTTCGCTGGGGCCTGAAACCCAAATTGCCACCCGTTGTACCACCCGTGTCCAGTCCCGCGCCTTCACCCGGAGTGACGTCAAATCGCTGGTGGCTGCGCATTCCCCTGTGGTTGCTATTGTTGCCTTTGCTGCTTCTGTTGCTGTGGCTGCTCTGGACCTGGCGAGGCAGCTTGTGGAACCTGATTTATCCAACGCCCATAGAAAGTTATGCCTGCACCGCGAACGCGCCCAAACCGGATTTCGTGGTGGTGCTGGACACCTCCGGCTCGATGAACATCAATATCAATGCAACGGCCGCAGACGAAGAATGGCTTTCTCAGGTAGGTCAGAGCCTGCCTGAAACCAACCCTAGAAAAGCCCGCCTGCTGGCAGAACCCACCCGCATGACAGTGGCCAAGCAATCCTTTGCGGCCATGATCGATCAACTGCACCCGGACATCGATACCCGCCTGATTACCTTCAGGGGCTGCGCCAATACGGTGGATCAGGGCTTGTTCGGCCGCAACGCACGGCCACAGCTGATTGCCGGCGTCAACCAGCTTCAGGCAGATGACGGCACACCTTTGGCAGACAGTCTTGCCAAGGCAGCCAGCAAGGTCGACGGGCGCTTCAAGGATGCGGTCGTGGTGATGTTTGTCGACGGAGAAGATGGTTGTGAGCAGAACGCTTGCGAGGTGTCGGCACGTATCGCCAGCCAGCAGCCACGGCTGCGAGTGAACGTGGTCAATATCAGTGACAGCGCCCTGTCCAACTGCATCGCCGAAAACACGGGAGGCCGGGTCTATGCGGCAAACAATGCCGTAGAGGTGCAGCGCATGCTGCGTGAAGCCATGGATGAGGTATCGGACAAACCGAACTGCTCGGGCGAGCAGAGGCCATAACGATCCGGAGAATGGCCTGAAGCGGCTCACGCCGCTTCAGGTTGTTACTTGCCGGAATGGCTTCAGACGTCGAAGCGATCCAGGTTCATCACTTTGGTCCAGGCGGCAACGAAGTCGCTGACAAACTTCTCCTGGGCGTCAGCACTTGCATAGACTTCGGAGATTGCCCGCAGTTGAGCGTGGGAGCCGAAGACCAGATCGACGCGGGTACCGGTCCATTTCACCTGACCGGTCTTGCGATCACGTCCCTGAAAGCTGTCGTTGGCGCCTGAAGTCGCATTCCACGCTGTCCCCATATCGAGCAGGTTGACGAAGAAGTCGTTGGTCAGCGCCTCTGGCCGCTTGGTAAACACGCCATGCTGGCTGCTGTCGGCATTGATATTCAGGACCCGCAGGCCTGCCAGCAACACGGTCAGCTCAGGTGCGGTCAGGGTCAGCAGTTGCGCCTTGTCCACCAGCAGCGCTTCGGCCGATACCTTGTAGTTGCCTTTCAGGTAGTTACGGAAGCCATCGGCGATGGGTTCGAGGAAACCGAAGGATTCCACGTCGGTCTGCTCCTGCGAAGCATCGGTGCGGCCCGGTGTGAATGGGACCTTGACGCTCTGCCCGGCATTGCTGGCTGCTTTTTCGATGCCTGCGCTACCCGCAAGGACGATCAGGTCGGCCAGGGAAATCTTCTTGCCCCCAGCCTGTGCGCTGTTGAATTCGGCCTGAATCCCTTCAAGTGTTTTCAGTACTTTCGCCAGTTGTTCAGGCTGGTTGACCGGCCAGTCTTTCTGCGGAGCCAGACGGATACGCGCACCATTGGCACCGCCGCGCTTGTCGGAACCACGGAAGGTCGACGCCGATGCCCATGCGGTGGACACCAGTTGCGAAACAGACAGGCCCGAAGCCAGGATCTTGCTCTTGAGGGCTGTAACGTCGCTGTCATCCACAAGGGCATGGTCGAGTGCTGGAAGCGGGTCTTGCCAGAGCAGTTCTTCGGTGGGGTTTTCCGGCCCGAGATAACGTGCCAGCGGCCCCATGTCGCGGTGGGTCAGTTTGAACCAGGCGCGGGCAAAGGCGTCGGCCAGTTGATCCGGGTTGGCGAGGAAGCGACGGGAAATCGGCTCATAGATCGGGTCGAAACGCAGCGCCAGGTCGGAGGTCAGCATGCTCGGCGCATGGCGTCTGGAAGGGTCATGGGCATCAGGCACAGTACCGGCGCCCTCGCCGTTCTTCGGTGTCCACTGATGAGCGCCTGCCGGGCTTTTGGTCAGTTCCCAATCGAAGCGGAACATGTTTTCCAGGTACTCGTTGCTCCACCTGGTTGGCGTGGAAGTCCAGGTCACTTCCAGACCGCTGGTGATGGTGTCAGCGCCCTTGCCGGTGCCAAAGCTGTTTTTCCAGCCAAAGCCCTGCTCTTCCAGACCAGCGGCTTCAGGCTCGGCGCCTACATGGCTTGCCGGACCTGCACCGTGGGTCTTGCCGAAGGCGTGACCGCCCGCGATCAAGGCAACGGTTTCTTCGTCGTTCATGGCCATGCGGCCGAAGGTTTCGCGAATGTCCTTGGCGGACTCGACAGGGTCCGGGTTGCCTTCAGGGCCTTCCGGGTTTACGTAGATCAGGCCCATCTGCACGGCGGCCAGCGGGTTTTCCAGATTGCGCCCTTCACTGTCGGTGCGCTTTTCTTCGCTGCCATGCAGTTCAGGCTCGGCCACCAGAACGCCCTCGCCCGGTGGCTGCGCGTCCTTGCCATAGCGGGTTTCACCGCCCAGCCAGGTGGTTTCAGAACCCCAGTACACGTCTTCTTCTGGTTCCCACACGTCAGGGCGACCGCCAGAGAAGCCGAAGGTCTTGAAGCCCATGGACTCCAGCGCCACGTTGCCGGTGAGGATGATCAGGTCGGCCCAGGAGATCTTGCGGCCGTATTTCTGCTTGATTGGCCAGATCAGGCGACGTGCCTTGTCCAGGCTGACGTTATCCGGCCAACTGTTGAGCGGCGCAAAACGCTGCTGACCCGCACCGGCACCGCCACGCCCATCGGCTGTACGGTAAGTGCCAGCACTGTGCCAGGCCATGCGCACGAACAGCGGACCGTAATGGCCGAAGTCGGCTGGCCACCAGTCCTGGGAATCGGTCATCAGGGCATGCAGGTCTTTCTTTACGGCCTCCAGGTCGAGGCTTTTGAACGCTTCTGCGTAATCGAATGCCTCACCCAGAGGATCGGACAAGGATGAGTGCTGATGCAGGATCTTCAGATTGAGTTGCTCTGGCCACCAGTCTCGGTTCGTTGTACCACCACCTGCTGCATGGTTGAACGGACATTTTGATTCGGTTGACATTTACGGCTACCTCTTGGTCTGCATCCTGCTATCCGGCCAGGCCTGAAGCCCGGGCCGCGACAGATGATGTCTATGGCATATACAGGGCCCACGCTTGTATGGGCTCCGTTCTCACGGCGGTGCTCGTTATCGACCATCAAGTAACTGTCTCAGGGCTTGGGTCGGCATCGATTAGCCTAGACGAGTCCATGATGCAGAGCTAGAGAGGAATCTGACAGGCAACAAAAAACCCGCGGCCACCCTGAGCGGGCGACAGCGGGTTTCGGATGTTGCGCAGCTTACTTGCTGTCAGGCAGCGCGTAAGCGATCACATAATCGCCACGATCAGGGGACTGACGGGCACCACCGGCAGTGATGACGATGTACTGCTTGCCGGTCTTGGGCGAGACATAGGTCATCGGGCCACCCTGGCTGCCAACCGGCAGACGGGCTTTCCAGGCTTCTTCGCCGTTGGCGGAGTTGAAGGCGCGCAGGTAGTAATCCTGAGTACCGGCGATAAACACCAGACCGCCCTGAGTGGACAGCGTACCGCCCAGAGTCGGCATGCCGATCGGCAACGGCAGGTGCATCTTGACACCCATGGGGCCTGTGTCTTCAACGGTGCCAACCGGCACTTGCCAGGCGACTTTCTGGGTTTTCATGTCGATGGCGGTCAAGGTGCCGAAAGGTGGCGCCTGACAAGGAATACCGGCCACCGACAGGAAGCGGTTCTTGTTCACGGCGTACGGCGTGCCCTTGAGCGGTACTGCGCCCATGCCAGTGTTCAGTGCTTCGCCACCGGAAGATGCCTTGGCATCTTTTTCCTGGGGAACCATCTGGATCCACAGGCCCAGACGCATGTCGTTGACGAAGATGAAGCCATGCACCGGATCCGTCGAAATGCTGCCCCAGTTCAAGCCACCCAGAGAACCCGGGAAGCTCAGCGAGACGTCAGTGCCCGGCGCGGTGTACAGGCCTTCATAACGCATTTTCTTGAACGAGATACGGCACAGCATCTGATCGAATGGAGTCGCGCCCCACATGTCCGACTCCGTCAGGTGTGGCGCACCGATCTGTGGCATGCCCACCGACAGAGGCTCGGTCCTGGAGTAAGGCTCGTTGGGAATGTTGGACGGCTTGACCGGGATCTCGTCAACCTGGGTCAGTGGCTGACCAGTGGCACGATCCAGCACGAAGATCTGACCGGCCTTGGTCCCGATCACCACTGCCGGCACCTTGCTGCCATCTGCTTTGGTGAAATCGATCAGGCTTGGCTGCATCGGCAGGTCAAAATCCCACAGGTCGTTATGAACGGTCTGGTAGACCCACTTCTCTTCGCCCGTGGTGGCATTCAATGCCAGCACGGAAGCGCCGTACTTGTGATCCAGCGCAGTACGTTCCACACCATAGATGTCGGTGGACGAGCTGCCCATGGGCAAGAACACGGTATTCATCGCCGGGTCGTAAGACATCGGTGCCCAGCTATTGGGCGTACTGCGCACATACGTGCGGCCTTCAGCCGGTGCTTTCTTGTCTTCAGGGTTGCCTGGGTCGAACGCCCAGCGCATTTCACCGGTCACCACATCGAAACCACGGATGACGCCACCGGGCATGTCAGCCTGAACGTTGTCAGCGACACGACCGCCGACAACCACTGTTGTACCGGCCATCAAGGGTGCCGACGACAGTTGGTAGTAAGCATCCGGGACCTTGCCCAGACCGGTTTTCAGATCGATCTGGCCATTATTGCCGAAGCCCTGGCAGAACTCGCCGGTATCGGCATCCACGGCAATCAGGCGCGCATCAATGGTGTTGGTCAACAAACGACGCTGGCAATTGGCACCCGCCGGTACAGAAACGGCCTTGGCTGGCGTGCTGCCGTCGGTTGGTTGAGCAACGGCTGCGGTGGCGTCGAAGTAAGCCAGGCCACGGCAACGCTGCCAGACCGCCGCCTGAGCGTTGATCTCGTTCTTCCACAGCTTTTTGCCGGTGTCGGCGTCCAGCGCAATGATGTTGTTGTGCGGGGTGCAGATAAACACCTTGTCGCCCACCTGCAACGGAGTGGTCTGGTCTTCAGCACCATTACCATTGCTGATTGCGATGTCGCCGGTGTTGTAAGTCCAGGCCGGTACCAGCTTCGAGACGTTGCTGCGGTTGATCTGATCCAGCGCCGCGAAACGGCTACCGCCTTCATCGTTACCGTAATGCTGCCAGTCTTTCTGTGCCTTTGCCGGGTCGACGCCAGTCAGGCCCGGGCCGTTTCCGGTAGGCGAAACCGAAGCGTGAGGCACGAACATTCCCGCACCCGCCGCAACAATCGCGATGGCCAGAACACCACCCAGGGCATAACCGGAACGACCCGCTTCCCGGCCATTCGCCTTACGCAAGGCCGGGTAGATCAGTGCCACCAACAGGCTCAAGACACCCAGAGCGAACAGCCGCGAAATCAGCGGCCAGAAATTCAGCCCGGCATCGGCCAGCGCCCAGATCAGCGTCAGCACCATCACTGCTGCGAACAGCCAGGCACCCGCCAGGCGTTGTTTGAAGAGCAGGACACCTGATGCGATCAGGCCAAGACCGGCCAGCAGGAAATACCAACTGCCGCCCAGGGTGACGAGATAGCCGCCGCCTGCGGCGAAAAGCAATCCAAATACCAGCACACCCAGAGCGACAACCCGGATGGGCCAGCGACTGAAGGATGCCGAAGGTTGAGACTTAGTCATGTTGCATGATCCCGCTGATGCATGAACGTTACGAAGGAAAGAGTCTTTCGAGCAGCTTGAAACAGAAGCCGCTGAAGGGTTTTTCAGGGGCTGGGCATCCTTTCTGATGCCAGCAAAAATTATTAACTAAACGGTTAATATTGGTAACGATACCAAAAAAATCTTTATCCGCGTCAATTTGTCACTCTCACAAAATGAGAATAACTATTACATAAACAGTAACAATCCACTCATCTGGAAAGGAATGAAAGTGCCGATGGGAATCTTCAGCGACATTGGTCAGAATACGAATCAAGGAATCGTTCTCATCCGCAGGTGTTTCTCATGCAACTCCACCACCCCGCTGGCGCACGTGCTCATATTCTGGCCATAGAAGATGATCCACTGCTGGCAGCTCATCTTCAGAGCCACCTCAGCGAACGCGGTTTTACGGTGACCCTGCGCCATGATGGCGACGAGATTCTGGAACTGGTACGTTCGCAGGACTTCGACCTGATCCTGATGGACATCATGTTGCCCGACAGCAACGGCCTGGAAATCCTGGCCCGGCTGCGCCAACGCCAACGCTTGCCGGTGATCCTGATGTCGGCACTGGGCGCCGAGCAGGATCGTATCGTCGGCTTCAGCCAGGGCGCGGATGATTACTTGCCCAAGCCCTTCAGCATGCTGGAGATGGATGTGCGTATCGACGCCATTCTGCGCCGCGTGGCGTACGAGCATGAAGCACAGACAAGGATCGTCAGTAATGAATCGCAGTTGACCTTCGACGAGCAGCGCGCCGACGTCTGCCTGAATGACCAGTGGGCCGATCTGAGCACCACCGAATACCGGATTCTGGAAACGCTGGTACGACACATGGGTGAAGTGCTGGGCAAGGCTTTCCTCTATCAGCAGGCCATGCACCGGGCGTACTCGCAGCATGACCGCAGCCTGGACATGCATGTCAGCCGCATCCGCCGCAAATTGCAGGCCATCGGTTATAACGACAAGCGCCTTGAGACGGTGCGGGGCATGGGTTACGTGCTGACCCGGTTGACGCCATGAAGCTGCCCAATCGCCACTCACTGCTGTGGAAACTCATCGGTGGCCTTGCCCTGCTCTGCCTGCTGATGGCCAGCCTGCAAACCGACCTGAACCGCAGACTCAACGAGGCGACAGAGCGGTTATCCGAACCGACCAAGCGTGCCCTTAACGACTACGCACGACGGGCCGAAGCCGCCTGGCAGAAGCGCGGCGCCAGCGGAGTCGACGAGGTGCTTCGCGAGCTGCGCAGCCGGGAAAAGGTCTGGGCTGTGGTCGTGGACAGACAACAGAACTCACTGTCTTCACAGCCTTTGACGGAGCCGGAACTGGAAAGGCTGCATTTCGTACGCAGGCTCGATGGCATGGTGGGACGCCCCGGCGGTGTACCCACTTTTTACATCCCGTTCAAAGACACTGAAGCACGCCTGGTAATGGATCTGCCCGGCCACTTTCATCCTCGCCAGCACAACGAGCTGTGGGACCTGCTGCTGCAAAAAGTGCTTCCTGCCAGCCTGGCACTGCTGCTGGCCGCTCTGCTGTACCGCATTCTGATCTCGCCCATCGTGATCCTTCACCGCCAGGCCAATGCCTTGAGCACCGGAGATCTAGCGGCGCGAGTCGAGCCACAGGTAGCAGAGCGCCGTGACGAACTGGGCGAGCTGGCACGAGCCTTCAATCAGATGGCCGGGCGTCTGGAGAACACCGTGGTCTTTCAGCGCCGCCTGCTGCGCACACTGTCCCATGAATTGCGCACACCGCTCAGCCGCTTGCGGGCAGCCGGCGAGCGTGAACTGGATATCGACACCATGCGTCAGCGCCAGGAACGCGAAGTGCAGATCATGGAAAAGCTCATCAGCGACACCCTGGAACTCGTGTGGCTGGATACCGAACGCCCTGCTCTGCCACTGGAAACCGTAGAAGTGAAAGAGCTGTGGAACCTGTTGTGCGAGGACGTGTGCTTCGAGACCAACTGGCCCATGGAGCGGCTGCCATGCGACTTGCCGTCCGACTGCTACGTCAGCGGCAACCTGAATGGTCTGGCGCAGGCGTTGGAAAACATCCTGCGCAACGCCATTCGCCACTCTCCGGATGACGGCGTGGTCCGCCTGACCGGTTGCCGCGAAGGTGGCTACTGGCACCTGTGGATCGAAGATCAGGGGCCAGGTATCGAGCCCGAAAAACTGGAGCATGTCTTCCAGCCGTTCACCCGCCTCAACGCTGAACGCCCGGGAGGTGAAGGCTTCGGCCTTGGGCTTTCCATCGCCCGCAGCATCGTTGAATTGCAGAACGGACAAATCTGGGCAGAGAACGCCACACCGGGGCTGCGCCTGCATCTACGTTTGAGAAGTGTATAAAGTGTAAAAAAGATTTACTCCCATATGAGAATAAATACCATCTGCATCCAGTCCGGCAGCAGAGAGAGCCCACGCCTCTCTGCACGCCATGAATGTCACAGGAGTGTTGCAGATGCATCCGCGATTCAAGCTCAGCCACCTTTGCCTGGCCCTGCTGGCCGCCTGCCCGTCAGTGGCGATGGCCGAAACGCCAGAGTCCATCCGATCCGAAAAGACCGATGACTCCGTCCAGTTGGCCGACACCCATGTGGTGGCCACTGCCGAGCAAGAGCTGAAACAGGCATCGGGTGTGTCGCTGATCAGCGCCGATGACATCAAGAAACGCCCTCCGGTCAATGACCTCTCCGATATCGTGCGCAAGATGCCGGGCGTCAACCTGACCGGCAACAGCGCCAGCGGCGCACGTGGCAACAATCGCCAGATCGACCTGCGCGGCATGGGGCCGGAGAACACTCTGATCCTGATCGATGGCAAACCCGTCACATCGCGTAACTCCGTACGCTACACCCGCTCCGGCGAGCGTGATACCCGCGGCGACAGCAATTGGGTACCCGCCAGCGAAGTCGAAAGCATCGAAGTACTGCGCGGCCCGGCTGCGGCCCGTTATGGCTCGGGCTCCATGGGTGGTGTAGTGAACATCATCACCAAACGACCGACCGAATCCCTCACCGGCTCGGTCACCGCCTACACCAACCTGCCGGAAGACGATGCGGAGGGCATGACCAAACGCACCACGTTCAGCCTCGCCGGCCCGTTGACCGATGCCCTCACCTTTCGCGTCTACGGCAACCTCAACAAGACCGATGCGGACGATGCCGACATCAACCAGGCACACACCGATACCGCTTCTGGTGCATCGCTGGCGGCGGGTCGCGAAGGTGTGCGCAACAAGGATATAAACGGGCTGTTGAGCTGGGCGCTGGACACCAACCAGACCCTCGACTTTGAAGCCGGTTACAGCCGTCAGGGCAATATCTATGCAGGTGATGTCGGCACTGGCGGCACAGACGCGCTGGTCAACGGCAGTACCGTCAACAACTGGCTGGGCCGGGAAACCAACACGATGTATCGCCAGAACTTCTCGGTCACCCATAACGGTGACTGGGCGTTCGGCACTTCACGCCTGCTGGCGCAGTATGAGAAGACCCGCAACAACAGGTTGCTGGAAGGACAGACCGGTAGCGTCGATGGCGATATCAGTGCCAATGCGGACAAGAGCACCAGCACCTATGACAGCTACCTGCTGCAAGGACAACTGGATATCCCGCTGGAATTCCTGCGCCCGCAGACACTGACTGTCGGCGCCGAGTGGAACCGTCAGGAGCTGGATGATCCCAGCACCATGGACCGCGACATCGGCACCACGCTGCCCAACTCGGCAGCCGGGTCGCGTCCGACCAACATGGACGCCACCATCATGGCTGTGTTCCTCGAAAACAATATCGAGCTGACGCCAAAATGGTTCCTGACTCCGGGCGTACGTCTCGACCATCACGATCAGTTCGGCGCCAACTGGAGCCCAAGCCTCAACTCCTCCTACAAGCTGACCGATGACATCACACTGAAAGGCGGTATTGCCAGGGCCTTCAAGGCACCGAATCTGTACCAGTCCAACCCGAACTACCTGTACCGCAGCAACGGCAATGGCTGCGCACCGAGCCTGAACTCAACCGGTTGCTATGTGCTGGGTAACGAAAACCTCGACCCGGAAATCAGCATCAACAAGGAATTGGGCATCAGTTTTGTCAGAGATGGCTGGAGCGCCGGGCTCACCTATTTCCGTAACGACTACGAGAACAAGATCGTCTCGTCCAACGACCTGACCGGCCGGACGGCGAACAACGAGGCCATCCTGCGCTGGGACAATGCCGAGGATGCCGTGGTCAAGGGCTGGGAAGGCAATATCGGCGTCCCGCTGCTGGGCCAGAACGGCGACATCCTGAGCTGGAACACCAACCTCACCTACATGCAATCCAACGAGGATGATGACGGCAACCCGCTGTCGGTAGTGCCCGAATACACGGTCAACACCATGCTCGACTGGCAGGCTACCGAAGCACTGTCCCTGAGCCTGACAGGCACCTACTACGGCAAGCAGGAACCACGAGTCACCAACCCGCTTCGGGGTGTCGCCGTCACGGCAGAGAACGAGATGAGAACCCTCGATCCTTACCATGTCTGGGGTATTGGCGGGACTTACGAGATCAACAAGAACCTGTCGATCGGTGCCGGTCTCAACAATATGTTCGACAAGCGTATCTATCGCGAAGGCGCTGGCACCAGCGCGGGTGCCAGCACTTACAACGAGCCGGGACGCTCGGTCTATGCGTCCATCACCACGTCGTTCTGAAGCTGACCTGACGCTTGTAATGCAGGCCCGACCGGGAAACCGGTCGGGCCTTCATGCGCACGCGGCCTGATGAGTATCACCCATGAAAACACGATCCTTTTCCTGGTCCACCGTCTCACGGATTGTCGCCGCGCTGCCGGGTGGATATCTGTTCACCTATGCCTTTACCGCAGCACTGGCGCGCCTGTTGCCGCTGGACAAGGTTGATGCGCTGGTGGTCTCCACTTTGCTGTCCTTTGTGGTTTACACCCTCGTCATCCTCTGGGCCTTCAGTTGCCGCAGCGCTTGGCGGGCCTGGGGCGGTCTGACATTGGCGTTGCCCTTGGCAGCCATCGGCTTCTGGCCGCAATTGCTGGAGCAACTGGCATGAAACACAAGACCCTCACTCAATCGCTGGCCTGGCTGCACACCTGGAGCGGCCTGGTCTTTGGCTGGTTGCTGTTTTCGATCTTTCTTACCGGCACACTGGCGGTCTTCGACAAAGAGATCGATGGCTGGATGCGACCGGAAATACCGGCGCATTCGTTTGATCAGGCGCAAGTGACGCAGCGCGCACTCGACTACCTGCAAGCCCATCACCCCAAGGCCAGCGCCTGGAACATCGGCCTGCCCAATGAGCGCTCGCCCAATCTGGTGGTGTCCGCCGGAGAACAGCGACGCGGCGGCGGCACCTATCTGGACCCTTATACCAGCGAACCTCTGGATGTACGCGCGACGGCAGGTGGCGGGTTCTTTTTCCTCTTTCACTTCACCCTCAACCTGCCGCGCAATATCGGCATCTGGATAGTAGGCCTGGCCGCCATGGTCATGCTGGCGGCACTGGTCAGCGGCATCGTGATTCACAAGAAGTTCTTCAAGGAATTCTTCACATTTCGTCCGGCCAAGGGCCAGCGCTCCTGGCTGGACGCCCATAACGCCACAGCCGTGCTGGTGCTGCCGTTTCACCTGATGATCACTTACACGGGGCTGGTGATTTTCTACCTGATCTACATGCCAGCGGCGACAGATGCTCTGTTCGACGGCAACCGCGATGCCCTGAGTCGTGCAATCCGTGGCGGGCCGACAACCGAGCAACAGGGTCAACGGCCAGAACAATCGGCAAGGCGTGGCGAGGCAACAAGCACAGCAACGCTGACACCGTTAGGTCCGCTGCTGGCTGAGGCCGAGCGATTGATGGGGCCGGTGGCCGGGTTCTCTATCCAGAACCCCGGCAGCAGCGCTGCCAGAATCGAAGTGCGGCCCGTGCTGGGCAACCGTATCGAACTGACCAAGGGCCAGAGCATGCTGTTCGATGGCGTGACCGGCAAGATCCTGCGCCAACCTCCAGAAAGTCGCCCAAGCCTGCTGACCCAGAAAGTCATGGCCGGCCTGCACTTCGCCCAGTTCGGCGGCTACCCGATGCGCTGGCTGTACTTCATCTGCGGCCTGGCCAGTTGCGCGATGATCGCCACCGGCATGGTGCTGTTTACTGTCAAGCGACGCCGACGCCACGACAATGAAGGTGCCATCGGCGCGGCGCTCTACCACAGCGCCGAACGCCTGAACGTCACCGTAATCGCGGGTTTGATGCTGGCCTGCGTCGCGTTCCTGTGGGCTAACCGCCTGCTGCCGACAGAACTGGCCCAGCGCGGTCAGTGGGAGATCCGCGTGTTCTTTATCGTCTGGCTGTTGAGCCTCGGCCATGCCATTGTCCGACCATGGCTGGCCGCCTGGCGCGAACAACTGGCCCTCACCGCCCTGCTCTGCATCAGCCTGCCGCTATTGGCACTGACCACCACAAATCGCGGCGAACATTTCGTTCTGGAAGCCACGACCGTAGTCCTCGGCATCCTGCTGGGCTGGACCTGCTGGAAAATAGGCCAACCCGCCAGGGAACGCCCCGCAAAACACCCCTCCACCGCCACAGCGCAGGTCAACTGAATGAGCATTGCATTGATCACCAGCCTGCTCCTGGCCTACAGCGGCATGCTGGGTTTGTGTCTGGGGCTGGAGCGGCATTACAAACAGCTGTCGCAACGCCCGCCGTCCAAAGTATTACGCCACACCCTGCGCAGTGCCGGCTGGCTGGCATTGGCGGGCAGTTTCCTCAGCAGCGTTCAGGTCTGGGGCTGGGCCATGGGACCAGTGGGCTGGCTGGGGCTGGTTTCAATGACAGGCCTGGCGCTGGTCTTGTTGCTGCCGTATGCCATACGACTGGCCGTGGGAGTGAGTGGCGCCGGTTGGATACTGCTCGGGGTGTTCACCCTCTCGGCATAGGAGCGAACTCATTCGCGAATGACGATTTTTCGCGAATGAATTCGCTCCCGGGTTTTACCCGAGGGACGGCTCTTCATCTTCGTCTATCGGCGGGTTTACCGGCAGATCAGGATCGTCGCTCTGGTCATTTGTGAGATCATCAAGCGCTGGATCAGCCTCGGGCAGGGAGTCCGGTTCATACCCTGTTTCGTTATCTGTCGGTCTGGTAGCGGGGCTTTGCGAAACATTGCCCGGTGCATTCTCATCAATTTCCATGACCACTCTCCGCGTGAAGCGCAGGATATCCGCGCCTTATAGTAAGAAACGCGATAGATCCGGGAGTGCAAGGGAAACGATGAGTGGCGGATTATCAGCCCGGATAACGGGTTTCCATGACCACCGACAGGGCATCCGGCCTCCAGAACTCCTGATCGAACTCTACGGGCTGGTCCTGCTCACCAAAATTCAAGCGCTCCAGATACAAACTGCTCGACCCCACTGTCAGCTGCAATAACTCGGCCTGATGCGCATCCACGATGCTGTTGTGCATGGTCAGTTCGCAGCGGGACTGAACCCGCCTGAAGCGTTCCCTCACCCGTCTCCAGACACTCGATTTGCGGTCACGCATAGCCTGTAGGACCGGATTTATCCGGGAAGACATTCTTGTGAGCGATGAAGATTCAATGAATGCCTCCATCATCGCCAAAATACATCACACCATGATATAAAAGCCGCCCTTCCCTCAACCGAAGCGACGCTCCCCCATGGCTGACACCCTCCACAAGCAGGATTTTGAAACCCTGTCCGAATTCCGCTACCAACTGCGGCGCTTCCTGCGTTTTTCCGAAGAGGCCGTGCAAGCCTGTGGAGTTACTTCCCAGCAGTACCTGCTGATGTTGCACACCCAGGGTTTCAGCGAGCGTGAGTGGGCAACCGTGGGTGAACTGGCGGAGCGTTTGCAGATCGTGCCTCATGGCGCAGCGGCGCTGGTGAAGCGCTGCGAGGCGCTGGGGTTGGTGCAGACGCAGCGCAACGTCGCGGACCGACGAGAGGTCCAGGTCAGTCTTACGGGCAAAGGCAGCGAGGTGCTGGCGCAACTGGCTTTTCTGCATCGAGAAGAACTCAAGTCGGCGGGCAAGCGTTTCCGCGTGCCTTTCGAGCAGGAGTAATCCCAAAAACATGCCTTCACCCTCCAACACAACCCTTGTGGCGCGCTTGCGCTCGCTATGGCCTGCACCCCACGCCATCGACACCCGAGAGAAAGTACGCGCCAGCATCGGCGCGGCCTTGGGCATTCTGTTGGTCGCCACCGTTGCTGCACTCTGGCTGCACGGCGCACACGCCATAGAGAACAGCTTTCTGGCCATGGCCATCGTCGCGCCCATCGGGGCCAGTGCGGTACTGGTGTTTGCCGTCCCATCGAGTCCCTTGGCGCAGCCCTGGTCTGTGGTGGGCGGCAACACGGTCTCGGCGCTGGCAGGCATTGCCTGCGCCAAATGGATTCCCGATGCCACGCTGGCTGCCGCGCTGGCGGTCAGTCTGGCGATTGCCGCGATGCTGGCGACCCGTTGCCTGCATCCGCCGGGAGGCGCTGCGGCGCTATTGATGGTGATTACCGGTTGCGATCAGTTTGTGTACGCACTGAGCCCGGTCATGCTCGACTCGTTGCTGCTGGTAGCAGCCGGCGTGATCTACAACAATCTGACCCGCCGCCCCTGGCCGCATGTCCAGCAGGCAAAAAGCGACTCGCCTGCCAGCCGTTTCAGTGATGCGGATCTGGATGCCGCCCTCGCCCATTACAACCAGGTGCTGGACGTCAGCCGTGACGACCTTCACGAACTGCTGGAGCGTGCGGAGGCCTCGGCCTACCAGCGCAATATGGGCGAGATCCGCTGCGCAGACGTGATGAGCACTACGCCGATTGTCGCCCGTCAGGAAATGCCCCTGCGCGAGGCCTGGGCCTTGATGCGTCGACACAAGATCAAGGCCTTGCCGGTGATCGACCGGCAACGCCATCTGATGGGCATCGTGACAGTGGCGGATTTCATGAAGCAGATCGACCTGGACGCCCACGAAGGCGTGGGCTGGCACCTGAGGGCACTGCTGCGTCAAGTGAGCAACAAACAACCGGCGAGTATCGTCGGCGAGATCATGACCCGCAAAGTGCGCGTCGCCAGCGCCGAACGCCTGCTGACCGATCTGGTGCCAGTGTTTTCGGAAAATGGCCATCGGCATGTTCCGATCATCGACGCCCAGCGGCACCTGGTGGGCATCATTACCCAGTCCGACTTGATCAAGGCGCTGTATACGGCTGTGCGGGTCTAGAGCGCTTTCAAATAAAAACGCCCCTACACCCACACACTCAAACACGCAAAAGCGCTGCTCGTCGGGCTACCAGACCGGGCGCTTAATTGGTGTTCTGATTAACAAAGCTACTGACTGCACGCACCACAGAGTTCGCACCTTGCTGAATCTCCTGGATCACACGGTCTGCATCATTGGCCAGTGTCAGCGCCTCAGAGGCCTGCTCGGTGCTGCGCTCAATCACGCCAACAGCCCCCGAAGCAAGGCTCTGGTTTTCCTTGACCACACTCACAATATCTTCCGTTGCCTTGGTGGTTCGAGAAGCCAGTTGCCGCACCTCATCGGCCACTACGGCAAAACCTCTGCCCTGCTCACCGGCGCGGGCAGCTTCGATGGCAGCGTTGAGAGCGAGCAGGTTCGTCTGCTCGGCAATACTGCTGATGGTCTTGACGATTGTCCCGATAACCTGGCTCTGGGAATCAAGCGCTTCAATGCCTTGAGTCGCCTCTTGCATGGACCGGGTCAGACGATCCAGAACCTCAACCGTACTCTTGATGACTTCACGTCCCTGCTGGGCAGAGCTGTCAGTCTGGACAGAGGTTTGATACGCCATGTTCGATGCCTCGGAGACCGCCTTTTCACGCTCGACCTGCTCAGTGATGACGGTTGCGAATTTGGCAATTTTATACAGTTTGCCATTCGCATCGGTGATGGGGTTATAAGAAGCCTCAAGCCACACATCCCGCCCGTATTTATCGACCCGACGGAAGCGATTGACGATGAACTCGCCTCTGCGCAGCCTTTCCCAGAAGTTTTTATAAGCTTCTGAACCGGACTCTTCAGGCAGGCAAAAGATGCTGTGGTGCTTGCCTTTGATCTGGGCAAGCTCATAACCCATGGCCTTGAGAAAGTTCTCATTCGCGCCGATCACGATGCCCTCAAGCGTAAAATCGATTACCGCCGTCGAGCGGTGCAGCGCGTTGACCAGGGCTTCATTCTCCCGGGACGCCTCGATCGTGCGCGTCAATACACTTGAATAAAGAGTAATTTGCTCGATGCCGCCGGCTTCGTTCTTGAGGGGCACGACAATCGTTCTGAGCCAGACCTTGGTACCTTGCTTGTGGTTCAGACGCAGTGTCCCGCTGAAATGCTTACCTTCCCGGATAGCATCAAGGGCTCGTCTCTGGTGAACATCACCACTCAACTCCGAGGGGCTCAGTGAGTCAAGGCGACGCCCGACAATCTCACTCGACGAGTAACCAAGCTCTGCCTCGAACAAGGCATTGATGGATTGAACGCTCCCTCGCCCATCCAGCACGGCCGCTACAGTCTCTAGATCAAGAACCTGACTGGCCTGCTCCAGCATGGCAAGACGAAGTTCCAGCGCCTTATTGGCTTGTTTCAAACGGGAGTTAAACATCGCGTGTATCCGAGGAAAGTTGCCTACTTCATCGGGTGCGGGGCGGGAATCTTTAGGGGGTTGGGGATGAGAAAGTGCAGTATTCAAGGCACGCGAACCGGGCTTTGAGGGCGAGGAGCAAAACGGGCTCCAAATGGTTTGTTTTCAGACCTGCCGCAGGAAGATGAACGGGCCTGGAATGAAGCCCCCAAGCCCGCCTGATAAGGGCTTTGTCCTGCCCATCTTATCCTTGACGCTTGATATCTTCCTTCTCGGCCGCCTTGGCGCGTCTGGCCTCGTCCTTGATTTCCCCCACCAAAGCTGCAATTGCACGTCCACCACTGAGCTTGGCAGTCGAAATCCCGGTCATTGTCAGCTCCGGAACATGAGTTTCCGGATTCCTCAGTTCAATGGACATTAACCCGTCCGGGCTGATGGTGCACTTGCAGATCGTAGGCCTGAAGGCCACTTCCATAACGTGACGCAATTCAAGATGAGAAAGCATTTGACCGTCCCTGTAGACGCTGTGTAGCGGATTAACACTGCAGTCTAGACCAAGGTTGCAGGTGTGGTTTTTGTCTGACGGAGCATGTGTAAATTTATATGTCGACACGGCACACACACCACACAACAACATGAAGTTATTGGCATAAGGCCGAGTCGATTTCACTTATCGAAAGGGCCTTTATTGACTGCTCTGACATGAGGCAGCTAAAGCCTCTACTCTGCATCGATGAGGCTGTCAGTCTTGGGTTCGTCGTCGTTTTCCTGATCCGCTTGAGCATCATCGCCAGACCCAGGATTGCCCGGAGGCGGGTTCCAGTCTTCCGGGCGATCACCACTCTGCTTTGGCTCGAACTGGGTTTGCTCAAGGCCGGAGTCATGCTCTTCACCGGTGTCGGTCGTCTTCTCAGCCGGCCCTGGGTAAGCGCTCTCAGGTCCGTTGTTTTCGATTTCCATGGCGACTCTCCTTTCTGTGCGCAGGATGTCTGCGCTCAAGGTTGAGATAGGCAGGAAGTGCCGGGAGTGCAGAGCAGCAGACAGGCGGTGACGATGTGGGGGAAGCGGGCCGAAAACATGCCGATAAGCGAAATACTTCAGATCAACATCATGAAAATGGACTTGATGTCGGATGAAGAGCTTAAGGCTCACCTGAAATATCCGCGCCACGAAATCGTTATCAGCGAAAAGTTGCGCGAAGCGTTCGATAACGAGTCGCGCAAGGAGTTGAGGCGTAATCCAGGGGATGTTGAAGGCTAGATCACGTCTAGTTGAACACCATGCCCATGTAAAGCCCACCTACAACCAATTTGCCACCACCTACAGCTTTGACGGTCGCCTGGTCATTGTCAGGGTGATCATGACTCCCCCGACAACGAAAAGTGTTGCTGACTCATAGCTGGGCACAAAGACAACCAAAGCGTAATGGATAGCGATCAGGGTCAGTCCAACGCAGCAGACTTTCTTGTTCGATAGCGCGGCGCAATAGCTCTGCGCGGCCTTCATGTAAGTCCTCAGTTTTTTCATTCGCTTCATCCTTGATGTAGTCATCGATTCTAACACCAGAACCCCAACTGAGCATGCCACCACCGGATACGGAGGGTGGCTCGCACCCGAGGTAATCGATATGCCCGTACTTCACAGCGTCATTCACAAGATCGACAAGAAGCCAGATGGTAGCCCAGCCGTTCTGTTTCTCAGTGGTGCCGCCAGTCGCGTGATGATCTGATATATCAGTTCAACAAAAGCTACAACGCTACCGCCGGTAAAGGCTGGGGGCTATTCCACCCCGAGTCGGGTGCCTATCCACTGAGCGGATGGTTCGACAAATACCTGGATAACGGGATCAACTTTCTGGAGTTCAGCACTACCGCTGTAGAGCATCTGGTAAAGCTGATGGAAGAGTCGAACCTGACAACCAGCGGGCACGCCCTCTTCTGCCACTACCAGCAGGGCATGACGGAATACTTGGTCATTGCTCTTGTACAGGAAGCGGTGGCCATGACCGAAGAGCTACGCCTGATGACTATCAAGCGACTGGAGCTCGACCATATCCGCCTGGTTGCGCGGATCAACCTCAGCGAATGGAAGAGCAACCCAGCATCCCGCCAGTACATCTCGTTTCTGAAAGGCAAGCAGGGTCGCAAGGTCAGCGATTATTTCCGCGACTTCATCGGTTGTCAGGAAGGTGTGGATGGCCCAGGCGAAACCCGCACCCTGCTCAAGGCATTCAGCGACTTCGTGGAAAGCGAAGACCTGCCGGAAGAGTCGGCGCGGGAGAAAACCAAGACCCTGGTAGATTACGCCAGCAGCCAGAGCAAACTGGATGAGTCCATTGGCCTGGAAGAGCTGTCTGAGCTGATAGACGAAGACCGCCCGCGTGCGTTCTACGATCACATCCGGAACAAAGATTACGGCCTGTCTCCAGAAATCCCCGCAGACAAACGCACGCTGAACCAGTTCCGCCGCTTCACAGGCAGGGCCGAAGGCATGTCGATCAGCTTCGAGCAGCACCTGCTCGGATCGAAGATTGAATTCGACAAAGCCGCAGGCTCGCTGACACTGCGCGGACTTCCAACACAGCTCATTGATCAGCTAAAGCGCACCGACGCTTGAGCAAAATTGATTATGGCTTAAGCGTGAGAGCCGTCGCGTGCGCGCCGCTGATCTTCTCGGCTGTGCCGTTTGAAGGGCTGCAACTGCGTGAGATCATCCTGCGCATCTCGGTCATCTCGGTCATCTCCAGCGGCTCACAGCCAGCACTGAAGTTGAGCTGGGTGTGCGAGGAAGTTCAGCGCGAAGAAATCGCGCAAGAGTTCAAGTCGGTGCTGGAAGAGCCGATGAGCCTTTCCGTCAAGCTAGTTTTGGGCGCTTTCAGCCCAACCTGATATACACCCCCTTAAAAAAAGGGGGGGGTTAACTATCGAGTGCAACTTCGATTATTAATTAATAGCTTAAGCAGAACTGGACACTTATCAGCATTTCATACCAAAATCACCAACCAATCTGACGTTATTCCTTATCTTTATTTTCCTTACTAAATAAACTCTTCTTCACGGGCACACGTATACTCCGATGCATCTTTACATAGTTCATTACAGAATCTTCCGTCAGTCCAACCTTAATTCCCTCACGCAAAATTTCACTGATTGGAACGGCGGGATCAGAAGCCAAGCTTTCAATATATCCATGGTGCGCAATATCCACATAATCAGAGTGTCGAGATGGTGAGTTCTGCCTTTCGATATCCCTAACCCGACTAGTCAGCGCGCGCGTATTCGAAAGAATTTCATCCAGAATGCTAACCTCAGAACGGGGCTCTGCCGCCTCTTCTAGCGGTATTTCTTTGATAATCTTATTAAAATCCTTTTCAAATTGAGGCCAATAAGTATCGAACACTTGCTTCAATATTTTTTCGTTTAGTTTAGCAGTATCCAATCCAGAGTTTAGTGAGCAAACCAACCCCCACATAGATGACTGATCAGGTGTAGTGTGGTTAAACTGGGCTAGTGGGTCCTCGATATCAGCAGATTTCAAATCTACAAGAAATGTGCACACACGATTAGTACTCAACCCCTTAGCAAGGGCGCCCGTTTCAAAAAGAATCCACGGTTTATTCTTATTATCCTGAGTCAAACAAACAATACCGGCAGCAGTATCCTTGAGTTGATCAGAGATTTCTGAAAACCATATAGCACCTTTGTCAATATCTCGTGTGGAAATCCAAGGCTGCGAAGCCTGCAAGACGCATTTGATCCAGTCTGCAAGTAACTCTGCGACTGCTTTGCTACGGCGACCAGACCAGCTAACAAAAACCTTCATATCGCTCCTTGAACCGGCCCCATGCCGGTCACCCTTTATAGCCCACCCCAACCAAATTGCCACCACCGGATACGGAGGAAGGCGTATGCACGAAGCATTCAAAATGTAGATTCAACGCAAAGGTAATATGTCGTTCGGCGACGCCCGCCTGGCCATATGGGAAGACGGCCTCGCTGCTGCTCGCGAAGCAGGCGGCGTTCGCGGCACCGACGCCTGGGAGAAACAGTTCAAGCGTGAGGTTTTCAAGCACATCATCCAGACCCTCAACCGCCTAGGCTGGACTGTAGGTCCAGACCTCGACGCCGGAAAGAACTACAAATGCATTGCCCACTGCAGGCGATGGTGCAGCAAGGGCGATCTGAAGGCGGATCTTCACGTCAGCGGTCGATCGATTACCTTCGAGATGTTCCAAAGCGTGAACGCTCCAGATCACCCAGACCATGATGGGCGCTACCAGTCTGATAAAGAGCGACACATGCCGTACGTGATGCGCATGGAGATGGAGCGTACCCGCCGCAAAATCCGCGACTACTTGTGCGCCGTTTTCACCGGCTACAAGTTCACCCCTGATGAGCCGCATGGCATGGGCCCTGGCGTCAGCACAGCCCTAGAGAAAGTTGAACGCCACCATACATCGCATCGGAACAAAGGGCGGCTTGTTGACTTTGTCGCACCCCAGCACAGCTACAAGTCGAAAGATGGCGATCTTCTGCAGCACGGGCAGAAGGTCTGGATCGGTGATCGTAAAGGCCGCATGCTTCCAGGTGTCGCTTACTACAACAGCGGCCAAATGTGGTGGGTGATCACTTCCCGCTACAGCTACACCAATGTTTCAAACTGCGAGATCTGGACCAGATACCCTGGCGACCTGCGCCGCAAGCGCAATGAATTGGTGCGCCGCAAACGACTGGAGTCACTGATGTCGGCAGCCGCCGCCCGGATGGACTTCAAGCGAGCCGAGACCTTGAAGAGCATCCTGTTTCCGCCTCAGGAGTCGCTATACATGATCTAGACGGACCGGCACGGCGGCGCTTACTTCGGTCCGAACTACAGCAGCTACACCAGCGATACGGCCCAAGCCGGAAAGTACACCCGCACCGAGCTCAAGCCCTATCTGGGCACCGCAGACGAGAAAGATCATCTGCGGGCCATTCCAGTTCGGACCGCCGCCTAACCCATCTCAAAGATATCCGTCATGCCAGCGAGAGTCAGCCACCAGCAGCCCAGAAACGATGCAGGGCACAGCAGTCCGGTGATGGTTAACGGTTTTTCCAGGCTTCAGAGCAAGCGTAACGAAGACGGTCAATAGTCTCTGGATTATCCGGATCATCAACCTCAACAAGTAGGAGCTTTTGCACATTTACCTTTGCTGGTGTTTCTGGAGAGCAGAACGCAGCGAGGTGTCTGGCGCGCCAGACCTCTACACCGGAATCGTCCTCACCAAAACGGACTGCGACGACATCGTCGTACCGCCAAACCTCGGCTGTAGGGATTTGTTCTTCTCTGATAACAGTCTTCAAAAGCATCTCCTTTATTCGGCTCCATGCCGGAATACACAAATACCCCACTTCAACGACTCACGCCATCCCGGCCGGGGCGGCGTCTGTAATGGAGATTGCCATGAGCAAGACACTCAACGCTGAGAAAACACCGCGCAAGGTGCTAGCCTATTCGGTAGAAACCAATGACCCGGAAGAGTCGACCATCCAGTTTGCTACGTCGAACGCGGCAGCCCGTCGGCAAGGTGCTGATGAGATCGGCACTGACTTTGGCGGAATAGTGTCTTGCCGCCGAGCACATTGGGCTGACCAGTATGCTGATCAGCGGTTCATCCCTGCAAAGGCCTACATCGACGCTGGCTGGTGGTTTGATTGCAATCACTGCGGCATACGGTACGACAGCGAAGCCACCCACTGGGATGAGAAAACTCATCAGGAAATTAGCCTTGATCTTGTGTTCGATGGGCGTGTCGTTTACTGCTCAGCGGAATGCAAAAATGGTCACGAGGCCGAAGTCGCGGCATGCAACGCCAAATTCGAGTCCTTTAAGGAGCGAGTTGTTGCGGCTGAGCCTGGACTTACGTTTACCGAGTTCGCCGGCGGATACCCCTGGTGTGGCAATAGAGCGAAGTTCACTTTTCCCGGCGCTCAGTTCGGAGACTCGGTTGGCGACTCAGAAGATGGTAATGAGCTGAAGTGGTATGTGGCACAAGGAGACAAGGCCGCTTGGGAAAGATTCGTTGCAGAAAAGTCTGACGCCTGATCAGCCACAAGGACCCCGAGCCATGCCAAGAGCCATTCACTACTGCCCCGACAGCGATGCAGAACAGGTCACCTGCAAGCGGTGCTTGAAGATCCTGGCTCGCATCGAGGCTCGCCACGCTGCCAAGAACATTCAGTCCAAAGCCAATGCTTGGGACAGTCTGACCGAGCGCACCAAACAGATCGGATATACCGCCCCTTGGGACGCGCTAGCCGAGCTGTGCCACCAGAAAAGCCTACCTGTTCTCGCTGAATTCTGAACTGCCCTCCCCACTTTTGAATTACCCCAGCCCGGCAATTCCGAAACCAAGAAAACCACCCGGCCCACTAGGGTCGACCAATCTGCTCTCCATGTTGATGACATATCCAGAGAACAATCTAGCCGAACGGTTTAGGCTCTTTTGAAAGCCTGCCCCGGGGAATAACTTTACAGCTAATGAATTTTGAAAGCTCAATAAAGTCTGGGGCCTGATCCAGCGGCGAAGAAATCAAAACCAAGTTACTACCCTGACCTATAAACGGACGCTTTAATTCATCAGGAATACTGCCACCAACAATCAAGTCAAACCTCAGCCCCAACATTTCAAACTTGTGAAGTCTAGTCATCTTCACTTTCCCGCACGAAGGAAAGGCAAGCAATCCATTCAAATGATCTGTGGTATTCACTGTCACTAGCAGATAAGAGTTCTGTAGCTCCTGACCTACCAACAGGTACTGCCTGAAAATCTCTTCATACTTTGGGCCGAGAGCTCCAAAATAGCGATTACCAACGCGGCCCCAGTCCCACACGCTTGCACGCCAGTAAATGCTGAGCGCGAAGTAGAGCAAGGCGTTCCGAACGGTTGAGTCTATGGACAAGCTGTCGTAAACAGAAAACCTTGCGCCGCTAGCCAGTGCCCCCTGCTCAACAATTAAATCCCTTAATCGGAACCTGGAGTCAGTCGACCAATAATTGCCGATGATCTTCTCACCATTCTTGGAAAACAGGTCTTCGCAATGAGCGCACAGGAGATTCATGACGACTTGCTCGTCGGAGAAAAAAGCAGATTTTCCTGCTGTATCAATTCGTACGAGTTCTCCGGAAGCACCGGCCGACCGGCCGCGGGCCGCTTTGTAGGCGGATCGTGGCATAAGATGACTACGAATAAGGGGCGCGTCATTCCTGCATAGGGCACAGACTCCCATGCCACCTCCATTTCAACAGTGAGAATTATAGCCGCGAGGTCTCTCAATACCCACAGAGAAACGCTTCAGCCAGCTGACGCTAGGCAGAAAGTAGTTGATGTACCGCCACCTCGGCGCGGGAAATAACTGCAGGCTTTCCAGCAGTAATGAATCCATTGATGCAGGATCTTGTGGCTGCGATGTTAAAGCAGTTGTTTCTCGCCTTCATGTCATTCAGCACGGTTCTTGAGATCAGGTATTTTCCGCAATCCGGGCATTCAACATCCCGGAACTCTCCAGCGGAAAAATCTTCAGTGCCTTTCCCATTGCAGATCACGCACACGTAGCTATCCATCACCACCTCCTTTCGGTTGATAAATGAACTATAGCCTGCTCAAAGCTCCTCCGCCTGAGAAAAGTAAATCCCGTGCTCGAACTATTCTGTCGACTGCCTGTACAGCAAGTCCACATAAGAGGCGACATCTACCCTTCAATACCAATACCCACATCAAACCCGTCAATATCGATTGCTGCCATACTGCTCCACGACTTTCCATCACATGAGTAACTCAGAGAGTTTTCATCCCCCTTAAGATAACAACCATCAAACTCCATATCAATGCGTTCTATAACGAGAGCCCGCGGTGGAATAACCTTGAACTGCAAAGCAATATCGCCTACCCCACGACGGATCGAAACTCGAGGGCCTTGGACCTCTACATCCCAGTTTTCATCACCCACAAACCATTCATTGTCCACGATTTTTAAAGTGGTCGCGCCAGACGTATCGGACAAAAGCCCCGACAATAACATTGGCGACCCCTCTTCTACTGGAGGGCGAAAAGAAAGAACATCCACCCCGCTTATTTGTATCAGCGCCCTACAGCCAGTGAAGGTTACTCCCGAAAATCTTATCTCAACTGGATCAAGCCCAAAGTCAAAAAGCTCAGACGCAAACCCTAATTGCTTACACTTAGGGTTGTCATTAGCTCTCGCTACAGTTTGAGCAGAAAGAGTGCCCCTTGCTCGCTTTTGGTTGCACTGCATACAAAGTAGCGTCATCCCCTCAGGATTATGCTCTTTGGCGTCTTTAAAGTCTGGAGAGAAATGCTCGTAGTCATAGTAAGCAAGCCCACATATAACGCACCCAAAGCCGCAGCGCCTGCGTATTTCGCGTCGAACACTCTGAGGCACACTCCGCCCTAACCCATGTTTATTTTTATCGCCCATAACCCTAACCATTCAAATCGTGTGGCCTCACTATAGGTCGCGAGGTGCATACATGCCAAAAACTTACATCTCCGGCCCAATGACCGGCCTTCCTGATCTGAACTTTCCAGCATTCAACGCTGAATCAGCCCGCCTTCGCAGTCTGGGATTTGATGTCGTAAACCCCGCCGAGATCAACCCAGACGGCGGAACGTGGGAGGAATGCATGCGCCAAGACTTGGCCCAGCTAGTCACCTGCGACCACGTTGCCACCCTGCCCGGCTGGGACAAATCGCAAGGCGCACAGCTGGAAGTCTACATCGCCGATAGCCTGGGGCATTCGCGACAGCCCGGCGCACACCATCACCGAATACCAGGTGCAACCATGCTCAAGCCTGTATCACTCAGGCTCGCAGGTAACAAAGTCACCAAGTTCCTGACGGGCGATCGGTATGGCATGTTCGAGCAGTTCCAGAGGTACATCCCTCTCGAACAGGGTTACTTCAAACCGCAAAGTTTCGTCATTTCTGAAAACCTCAAAGACGACGTTTTGCCCCCGCAAGCACTCGAGCGCAAGACCGTCATGCCCGGCGACAACGCTGGATGCTCTACCAAACCGGTACTCAACTCCGAAAACGATCACTTAAAAACTCCGTATTTTTCTGGAGTGAACGATACCCGAATCTTTTTTTCGCCGCATATCTGCTGTAGCGGCAAGGACGAAGTCATGCCTGAAGAAAACAAACTGCATCCCGACCTGGCCCGTATCTATGGCATCTTCGGCCTGCACCACTCACACTCTGTAGGAGTGCTGCTGGTCAATATCCAGAACACAAAGCATTTTGCCGACCTGCTGCATGCTGTAGAGCGTGAATTCTTCATGGTGCCGGGCAAGCCTTCCGGCGAACCAGAGGACGAAGGTGCACCAGTAGATGATGAATGTCTCGTCAACTGCTGGGGTTCTACCTGGGCGACCTGCCGTTAACTCATATCGATGGAATTCATCGCTGAACGGCTTGAAGGAATGGTTTTGCCGTGCGAAAAGCAATTGAAGCCAGTGGCACCGCGCACCGTAAACATATCAATTGAGCATGTTATTCGGATCTTATCGCTGTGCGCGCGCAAGTGGCGGGATGAAGAACGTAGGCCATGGCTGATTCAGTGCCGATGCTGACAAAGCTGGACTTGAAAAGAAAGGTACGAGAGCCATACCCCATGTCATGGGGGGAGCAATCAATCCTTTTCGGAGAGCTGCCAAGATGGCCTTGTTCAAGGTGAAAACAGGCTGCCGGGAACAGGAGGTCTGCAAGCTGAAGTGGGATTGGGAGATTTACGCTCCAGAACTTGAGGTCAGCGTACTCCTGATTACATCCGATTTTTGGGGGCGCAATGAGCGATCAGGCGTAAAGAATGGCGATGAGCGACTTGTGGTGCTCAACAGTGTTGCGAAGTCGATAATCGACAATCAGCGAGGCCTGAGTGATGAGTGGGTCTTCCCATACAAGGGTAACCCGATACAGCGGATGAATGATTCGGCCTGGAGAAAAGTAAGGAAGAGAGCGGCGAAACTCTGGCAGGAGGAAAACCTTCGCCCCGCTTACCCTGGGTACGCATCCATCAGAGTTCACGACTTGAAGCACACGTTTGGTCGTCGCCTTCGAGCGGCAGGTGTTACTGAGGAAGGCCGCAAAGCACTGCCTGGACACAAGAACGGTAGCGTCACCAGTCATTACTCCGGCGCAGAGCTCGGAAAGCTGATTGACACTGCGAACATGGTATCAGCAACTGACTCTCGTGGCCCGGTACTGACAATATTGAAGAGGAAGGCAGGATGAAGTCCCGAAAAAATCCCCACACATGAAAAAGCCCAACCTTCACAGATTGGGCTAATTCATTGAAAAATATGGTCGGGACGGAGTGATTCGAACACTCGACCCCTAGCACCCCATGCTAGTGCGCTACCGGACTGCGCTACGCCCCGACTAGGCGTGAAACTGTTTCGCAACTTGCGAAAGCGGTGAGGAATATACCCTAAGCTTTTGAATTATGGAAGTATCTTGCTCATTCATCATGCACGGAGAATGACCAGTACATCTTCCAGCTCGGCAATCATCTGCCGGATCATCTGCTTGTTGGGCTGGGTATCGTCCTTCGCTTCGCCACTGGAAAGACGCAACCGGGCTCCACCAATGGTGAAGCCCTGGTCGTAGAGCAAGGCGCGGATCTGACGGATCATCAGCACGTCCAGTCGCTGATAATACCGACGGTTCCCGCGTCGCTTGACGGGGTTGAGTTGAGGAAACTCCTGCTCCCAATAGCGCAGAACGTGCGGTTTGACCGCGCAGAGCTCGCTGACTTCACCAATGGTGAAGTAGCGTTTGCCTGGGATAGGCGGTAGCTCGTCGTTATGACTTGGTTCCAGCATAAGCCTCAACTCGGGCCTTCAACTTCTGCCCTGGACGAAAGGTGACCACACGGCGAGCAGTGATCGGAATCTCCTCGCCGGTCTTTGGATTTCTACCAGGCCGCTGGCGTTTGTCTCGCAGGTCGAAATTGCCGAATCCGGACAATTTCACCTGCTCGTTGTCTTCCAGAGCGTGCCTGATTTCCTCAAAGAACAGCTCAACCAATTCCTTGGCTTCTCGTTTATTCAGGCCCAGCTCTTCGTACAGACGTTCGGCCATCTCAGCTTTCGTCAGAGCCCCCATACGCTACTTCCTTAACGTGACGTTTAACCGTTCCTCAAGTGAATTGAGGATAGCAAGTGTCGTTGCGTTTACCTCATCGTCATTAAGAGTGCGCGATGGATGCTGCCAGGTCAAGCCAACTGCAAGGCTTTTTCTATGCGGATCAATGCCTTTACCCTGATAAACGTCAAATAGCCTGAGGTCCGTGAGCCATTCGCCTGCATTTTCACGAATAACGTCAAGAACTGCACTTGCATTGACATCCCGATCAGCCAGCAGAGCCAGGTCGCGACGCACTTCCGGGAAGCGGGAAAGCTCGTGGAATTTCGGCAGACGGCCTGTGGAAACTTCGCCCAGAACCAGCTCGAACACGAACACCGGGCGATCAAGACCCAGCGTTTTTGCCAGTTCCGGATGAATGGCGCCCAGGAAACCGACTTCACGACCATCGCGCTCGATGCGAGCGGTCTGGCCAGGATGCAAGGCTGGGTGCTGACCCGCAGAGAAGGTGAACTCACCCAATGCGCCGGCAAAACCAAGCACTGCTTCCACGTCCGCTTTCACGTCGAAGAAGTCGACGGCATCACGGCCTTGTGCCCAGCCTTCAGGCAGACGGCTGCCGCAGACCACACCAGCCAGCATCGGCTCTTGCTTGAGACCATCAAGCTGACCGACGAAACGCAGCCCGCTTTCGAACATGCGAACCCGGTCCTGCTGACGGTTGAGGTTATGTTGCAGAGCCTTGACCAGGCCCGGCCACAGGGAAGAACGCATGGCAGCCATGTCGTTGGAGATCGGATTGGCCAGCAGCAGCGGTTCGACGCCCGGATTGAACAGCTCGAAAGCCTTCGGATCGATGAAGCTGTAAGTGATGGCTTCCTGATAACCGCGAGCAACCAGCAGGCGACGCAGCTCTGGCAGGTCACCACGCGCTTCGGCCTTGGCCTGAGGTGCCAGACGGGCTTGCGGGTAGCGAACCGGCAGGTGGTTGTAACCGTACAGACGCGCCAGCTCTTCGATCAGGTCGACTTCCAGACTGATGTCGAAGCGATGACTTGGTACTTCAACGCGCCACTGGCCAGCAGCCTCGTTGCTCAGCTTCAAGCCCAGAGCCGTCAGAAGGCGTTCGATTTCGGCGTTTTCAATGACCAGACCGAGCATTTGCTCGACGCGGCTTGCACGCAGGGTAACCGAAGCAATCGAAGGCAGGTGCTGTTCGCTGACCGCTTCAATGATCGGGCCGGCTTCACCACCAGTGATTTCCAGCAGCAGGCCAGTGGCACGCTCCATGGCTTCACGGGCAAGCTGCCAGTCCACGCCACGCTCGTAACGGTGCGAGGCATCGGTGTGCAGGCCGTAGGAACGGGCCTTGCCAGCCACCGAGATGGTGTCGAAGAAAGCGCTTTCCAGGAAAATATCCCGGGTCTTGGTGGTCACGCCACTGTGCTCGCCGCCCATGATGCCAGCGATAGCCAGAGCGCGCTGGTGGTCGGCAATGACCAGGGTGTCGGCACGCAGGCTGACTTCCTGACCATCGAGCAGGACAAGCTTCTCGCCCTCCTCGGCCATGCGCACGCGAATCCCGCCATTGATTTCGGCCAGATCGAATGCATGCAGCGGCTGACCCAGCTCCAGCATGACGTAGTTGGTGATATCCACGGCTGCATCGATGCTGCGCACGTCCGAACGACGCAGGCGCTCCACCATCCACAGCGGTGTAGGACGCGACAGATCGACGTTACGGATCACTCGACCCAGGTAGCGTGGGCAGGCAGCAGGTGCCAGCAATTCGACAGGACGGACTTCGTCATGCACGGCAGCAACAGGCGCTACTTGCGGACGAGTGACCTCGGCGGCATAAAGCGCGCCGACTTCACGAGCCAGACCGGCAACCGACAGGCAATCGCCACGGTTCGGCGTAAGGTCGACTTCGATGCTGGCATCGTCCAGCTCCAGGTAAACACGAATGTCCTGACCAACAGGTGCATCGGCAGCCAGCTCCATCAGGCCATCGTTGCCCTCGCCCAGTTGCAGCTCGGCAGCGGAGCACAGCATGCCATTGGACTCGACGCCACGCAGCTTGGCTTTCTTGATCTTGAAGTCGCCCGGAAGCTCGGCGCCGATCATTGCGAAAGGAATCTTCAGACCCGGACGTACGTTTGGCGCGCCACATACAACTTGCAGAGTCTCGGTACCGTTGCTGACCTGACAAACGCGCAGCTTGTCAGCATCAGGGTGTTGCTCGGTGCTCAGGACTTCGCCTACGACTACACCCGTGAAGATGCCGGCGGCCAGCGTGACGCTGTCAACCTCAAGACCGGCCATCGATAGACGAGCAACCAGCTCGTCACGGGAAACTTGCGGGCTTACCCAGCCACGCAACCATTGTTCACTGAATTTCATCCTGCTCTCCTAATAGATTCGTTACGGGCATGCGTTCTAGCGAAATTGCGCCAGGAACCGCAGGTCGTTGTCGAAGAACAGGCGCAAATCATTGACGCCGTAACGCAGCATTGCCAGACGCTCGACACCCATGCCGAAAGCAAAGCCCTGGAACTCTTCAGGGTCGATGCCGGACATGCGCAGCACGTTCGGGTGGACCATTCCGCAACCCATGACTTCCAGCCAGCCGGTCTGCTTGCAGACGCGGCAGCCCTTGCCGCTGCACATCACGCATTCCATGTCGACTTCAGCGGAAGGCTCGGTGAACGGGAAGAACGAAGGCCGGAAACGCACGGCCAGTTCCTTCTCGAAGAACACTCGCAGGAACTCTTCGATGGTGCCCTTGAGGTCCGCGAAATTGATGTCGCGGTCGACCAGCAGGCCTTCGATCTGGTGGAACATCGGCGAGTGGGTGATATCCGAGTCACAGCGGTATACACGACCCGGACATACGATACGGATTGGCGGCTGTTGCGACTCCATGGTCCGCACCTGCACCGGCGAGGTGTGGGTACGAAGTAGCATGTTCGCATTGAAATAGAAGGTGTCATGCATCGCCCGCGCCGGGTGGTGGCCAGGGATGTTGAGCGCCTCGAAGTTATGGTAATCGTCTTCGACCTCAGGGCCTTCGGCAATGCCGTAACCGATGTGGGTGAAGAATTGTTCGATACGTTCCAGAGTTCGGGTGATCGGGTGCAGACCACCAGAGGTCTGACCGCGTCCCGGCAAGGTCACGTCAATGCACTCGGCCGCGAGCCTGGCAGTCAGTTCTGCCTGCTCAAACGACGCCTTGCGGGCATTGAGAACCTCTGTGACACGCTCCTTGGCAACGTTGATCAGCGCGCCGACTTGCGGACGCTCTTCAGCAGGCAGGTTCCCCAGGGTCTTCATCACCTGAGTCAACTCGCCTTTCTTGCCGAGGTAGTGAACCCGGATTTGCTCCAGGGCATTGATATCTTCGGCGCTTTGCACAGCCTCAAGAGCTTGCGAGACCAGCGCGTCCAGGTTTTCCATGTACAGACTCCAGATACGAAATAGGGGAAGAGCCAAAGGCTCTTCCCCTATTTATGACGTTCAAAACCGATTCCGGAACCCGGAACCGGTGATTGTCGGGGACTTAGGCCAAAGTGGCTTTAGCTTTCTCGACAATCGCAGCAAACGCCGCTTTTTCGTTCACTGCCAGATCAGCCAGAACCTTACGGTCGATCTCGATGGACGCCTTTTTCAGACCAGCGATCAAACGGCTGTAAGACAGACCGTTGGTACGAGCACCAGCGTTGATACGAGCGATCCACAGAGCGCGGAACTGACGTTTTTTCTGACGACGGTCACGGTAGGCGTATTGGCCTGCCTTGATTACCGCTTGCTTGGCAACACGGAATACGCGCGAACGCGCGCCGTAGTAGCCTTTAGCAAGTTTCAGAATTTTTTTGTGACGCTTACGGGCAATGACGCCACGCTTTACACGAGCCATGAGTTACTTCCTCTATTCTTGATCAAAATTAACGAAGGCGCAGCATGCGCTCGACTTTTGCCACGTCAGACGGATGCAGCAAGCTGCTACCGCGCAGTTGACGCTTACGCTTGGTCGACATTTTGGTCAGGATGTGGCTCTTGAAAGCGTGTTTGTGCTTGATGCCGTTAGCAGTTTTCAAAAACCGCTTAGCTGCACCACTTTTAGTCTTCATCTTTGGCATGTTCGGATACTCCGCATTCAGTTGATAAACATAACCGCAAGGCCTGCCGTGCCCTGGTGGTTATTTCTTCTTTTTCGGGGCGATGACCATGATCAGCTGGCGTCCTTCCATCTTAGGATGCTGTTCGACGGAACCGTATTCGAGCAGGTCAGCTTCAACCCGCTTCAACAATTCCATACCCAGCTCCTGGTGGGCCATCTCACGACCGCGGAATCTCAACGATACCTTGGCCCTGTCCCCGTCACTCAGGAAACGTACCAGGTTGCGTAGTTTTACCTGGTAATCCCCTTCCTCCGTCCCTGGACGAAACTTGATTTCTTTAACCTGGATCTGCTTCTGGTTTTTCTTCGCCGCAGCAATCTGCTTCTTCTTCTCGAAGATCGATTTGCCGTAGTCCATGACACGGCAGACCGGAGGTACTGCGTCGGCAGAAATCTCTACCAGATCCAGCTTCGCCTCTTCGGCTATACGAAGCGCTTCATCAATCGAGACGATGCCAATCTGCTCGCCGTCAGCGCCAATTAACCGAACCTCGCGGGCCGAGATATTCTCATTGATCGGGGCCTTGGGTGCAGCTCGTTTATCTTGTCTCATTTCACGCTTAATAATAATTACTCCGAATCTTGGCGACCACGCCGGGAAACCGCTTGTGCGAGGAATTCAGCGAATTGGGCGACCGGCATTGAACCGAGGTCAGCGCCTTCGCGTGTACGCACAGCGACAGTTTGCGTTTCAACTTCCCGATCTCCGATTACGAGGAGATAAGGGACCTTGAGCAAAGTATGCTCGCGGATTTTAAAGCCGATCTTTTCATTTCTCAAGTCAGACTTGGCACGAAATCCGCTTTGAGCCAGAGTTTTTTCGACTTCGAGAGCAAAATCTGCCTGTTTATCAGTGATATTCATGATCACTGCCTGCGTCGGAGCAAGCCAGGCCGGGAATGCACCTTCGTAATGTTCGATCAGAATACCGATGAAACGCTCGAAGGACCCGAGGATGGCACGGTGCAACATGACCGGATGCTTGCGACCGTTGTCTTCCGAGACGTACTCGGCGCTCAGACGGATAGGCAGGTTGAAATCGAGCTGCAGGGTACCACACTGCCAGACGCGACCGAGGCAATCCTTCAGGGAAAACTCGATTTTCGGACCATAGAATGCGCCCTCGCCCGGCTGCAGATCGTATGGCAGGCCAGCGCTGTCCAGCGCAGAAGCCAGTGCCGATTCGGCGCGATCCCACAATTCGTCGGAACCGACACGCTTTTCAGGACGGGTCGACAGCTTGAGCTCGATGTCCTTGAAGCCGAAATCGGCATACACATCCAGGGTCAGCTTGATGAAAGCGGCCGACTCGGACTGCATCTGCTCTTCAGTGCAGAAAATGTGTGCATCGTCCTGAGTGAAGCCACGCACGCGCATGATGCCATGCAGCGCACCCGACGGCTCGTTACGGTGGCAGGCACCGAACTCGGCCAGACGCAATGGCAACTCGCGGTAGCTCTTCAGGCCCTGATTGAACACCTGCACGTGGCATGGGCAGTTCATCGGTTTGATCGCGTAGTCGCGGCTCTCGGACTCAGTGGTGAACATGTTGTCGGCGTAGTTGGCCCAGTGCCCGGATTTCTCCCAGAGCGAGCGATCAACCACCTGTGGAGTCTTGATCTCCAGATAGCCGTTCTCGCGCTGCACTTTGCGCATGTACTGCTCAAGCACCTGATACAGGGTCCAGCCCTGCGGATGCCAGAACACCATGCCCGGCGCTTCTTCCTGGGTATGGAACAACCCGAGGCGCTTGCCGATCTTGCGATGGTCACGCTTTTCGGCTTCTTCGATGCGCTGGATATAAGCAGCCAGTTGTTTCTTGTCCGCCCAGGCCGTGCCGTAGACGCGCTGCAACTGCTCGTTCTTGGCATCGCCGCGCCAGTAGGCACCGGACAGCTTGGTCAGCTTGAAAGACTTGAGGAAACGGGTGTTCGGCACGTGCGGACCGCGGCACATGTCGACGTATTCTTCGTGGTAGTACAAGCCCATGGTCTGCTGATCGGGCATGTCCTCGACCAGGCGCAGCTTGTAGTCTTCGTTGCGGACAGTGAACACTTCGATCACTTGCGCACGCGGCGTCACCTTCTTGATGACGTCGTAGTCCTTTTCGATCAGTTGCTGCATGCGCTGTTCAATGGCCGCCATGTCATCTGGCGTAAACGGGCGCTCGTAGGCAATATCGTAATAGAAGCCATCATCGATCACCGGACCGATAACCATCTTCGCCGTCGGATACAACTGCTTGACGGCATGGCCTACCAGGTGAGCGCAGGAGTGACGGATGATTTCCAGTCCTTCCTGATCCTTGGGGGTGATGATCTGCAGGCTGGCATCGCCTTCGATGAGATCGCTGGCATCGACCAGCTTGCCGTCGACTTTACCGGCTACGGTGGCCTTGGCCAGACCTGCACCAATGGAAAGCGCGACATCGGCTACGGAAACCGGATGATCGAAGGAACGTTGACTGCCGTCGGGAAGAGTAATAGTGGGCATGGCGCCTCCTCTCCTAGTGGTGACCCCTACCAAAGGTCACGTGGGTTGGGATGAGCCAGTACGTGATTCGGTGGTATGCCTGCCTCACAGTGGCAGGAGCCTTCAGGCCAACCTTGAACCGAACCAGATGACTGGATTGTGCGAAAAAACCTGTATGTGCCACACCGATAACCATTCAGTCACGGGGCCGGAAATCTACAGGACGCGCATCCTAGCACAGCTGCATCGATTCACACGCACAACCTGCCCGATGAGTATGGAAATAGAGCGTTTTTGCATATTGCCTGAACTGGAGCCCTTCAAGACCGTCTGAATAAGTCGAGTTCCTGTATGACTCTTCCAGTAAAGGAGAACACCATGAAGCGCTTACACCTTATGCCTGCCCTGCTTGCCTGTGCCGCCCTGGCCGGACCGCTGACCGCTCAAGCGGCGATGGACAGCGCGACTCGCTCAGCCTTCACTCAAGAATGTGTCAACGCCGCGAAACAGCACAAGCTGGACGACAAGACAGCCAAGACCCATTGCGATTGCGGCGCCAAGCAGGTCGACAGCCATTTCTCGGACAAGGAAATCGCCAGCCTCAGCACCGACGCCGCTCAAAACCCGGCCCTGGCCTCGAAACTGCAAAAACTGGTCGCCGAAAACTGCAGCGCGGCAAAAAAATAATTTCCCGCGACACCTGAAGCAACTCACCAGCAATGGCTGTTGAAGCTCCCGGAAAATATGCCCGAAAGCCGCGTAAAACGTGGCTTTCGGCGTAACAGAATCGACCCTCGATCTTCGCAAACTGTCACACCGAATTCACACAACGGTAATATGACGCCCTGCATCTTCTCGACTTTGATTCAAAGTTCCTACCTAAATGACTCTCTTTTCTTACATTTCGACTATTATGGCTCGGTGTGCCCAGTTGGCCTGAGCAGCACGTTCTACTGAAAAATTATGTTCTTGGAGATACACCATGTCTAATCGCCAAACCGGCACCGTAAAATGGTTCAACGATGAAAAAGGCTTCGGCTTTATCACTCCACAAGGTGGCGGTGACGATCTGTTCGTCCACTTCAAAGCAATCCAGAGCGACGGTTTCAAAAGCCTGAAAGAAGGCCAGACCGTTTCTTTCGTTGCTGCTAAAGGCCAGAAAGGCATGCAAGCAGAAGAAGTCACTGTGGTCTGATCCACCTGACTTGAAAAAAACCCGTCTCATCGACGGGTTTTTTTATCGAAAAGGGAAAATGCAGTCATCAACCGCAGTTGACGCGAGTCACCTTACCGCTGGCATCTGTGTTGATATTCACGCGATCGGATCGATACTCCAGCGTGACCATATCGTTAGGGCTGAGAACACGCGCTTCATTCGACCCGGACTGAGTGCGCACCTGAGCCAGCAATGCGGCTGACGCCTGCTGCCCCAGCACGGACTGAGCCTGCGCAGCATCGCAGCGACCATGTCCGGCATGAGACGCTGGAGCCTGAGCGGTTTCGGGGGCTGACCCTGATGTGGCACTGCACCCTGCCAACAACGCCGTTAAAACGAAAAAACCTGATGCTGCAAATTTCCGGGGCATACACCCTCCTCTTCCAATGAACATGATCAGACCTTGTGCGACCGCACCCGGGCGCATTGGTTGCAGGCACAAGCTCACACGCTGCAAAAGTCTGCCCCAGAGGGGCAGTGCATGCGCAACCAAAAATCGTCACAAAACGTTTATTCGCATAGGCTATTAATAAACCGGGATGATGCCTAAGTAGAAGTGTCACCATGGACCTGTAATGATCTACTACAGGCGACGCTCAGGCATTGGGCAACGCTCAGGACGATGCGTTGCTTTCACACAAGACGAGACAGACATGACAATCATATCCATCGATGCGGACATCAAGGCCAAATGGCCTCAGGGACATTGCTCGCACAGCCCCGGCACTGCCGAAGAGCTTACGATCATTGCCGTCGACCTGCTGGTCAAGGAACTGGGCACCGAGGGTGCCCGAACCTTTCTCAGTCAGGTGCTAAGCAGATACTCGCCAGCCGAACTGCCCGCCTGACACGCGACGACTCATTTCAAGCGCGCCAGCCGGCTGGTCAACAGGTCGAAAAAGCCCTGAGCGTCACCATTCTCGACCCAGAACACATTCTGCGGCTGCTTCAGCGTGCCGTACCAGTCTGCGACGGTCTGACCAAAACCGATGCCGTCACGACTATCGATGGCAAGGTTGATCTGCCGACCTGAAAACAGCTCAGGCTGGAGCAACCAGGCAATCACGCTGGCATCATGGACAGGCCCGCCGGGCAGTCCGTAATGTTCCATATCCAGCTTGACGTATTCATCGAGAATTCCGCCAACCAGCTTGCCCGCCTGATTGCCCAATGCGGCGATCTTCTGGAGACGCTGCTCGCTGGTCAGAATCTTGTGGGTCACGTCCAGTGGCACGTAGGTCAGCTTGACGCCACTGGCCAGTACGATCTGCGCGGCATGGGGATCGGCGAACAGGTTGAATTCGGCAGTCGGCGTGATATTGCCGCCATTGAAGTGCGCACCACCCATGACCACGACTTCCTTGATCCCCTGAGTGATTTCGGGAGCCTGTACCAGTGCCAGCGCCAGATTGGTCTGCGGGCCAAGCATCGCGATGGTGATGCTGTGCGGCTCGGCTTTTTTCAGGGTATCGATCAGGTAATTGACTGCATTACCTTCGGCCAGGCCTTTTGCCGGCTCATGGATCGGCACACCCGGCAGACCTTCCTGACCATGCACGTTTTCGGCATAGATCGGCGTACGTACCAGAGGCTTTGGAGCACCGGCATAGACTGGCACCTCTTCACGCCCCGCCCACTCACGGGCAAGCCTGGCATTGCGCGAAGTCTTGTCCAGACGCACATTGCCAGCAACCGTGGTAATCGCCAGTACGTTCAGTTCTTCCGGAGAGGCCAGCGCCAGCAGCAGTGCGACCACATCGTCGGCCCCCGGATCGGTATCGATGATCAGGTTGCGCTTTTCAGCCGCCTGAGCGGCACTCATACCGAGAATGGACAAAAGCGATAGGCTCCACAGTAGTTGTCTGGAAAGTTTAAATAATTGCATGGTTTACTCCCTGTTCAAGTCGTCCTTAAAAAACCACACCAGCCACCAAGGCAACATTGCTATACGGCTGGCATTCCCCGCTACGCACGATAGCCTTGGCGCTACGGCTCAAGACTTTCAATTCTTCATGACTCACCCAGCGCTGCTGGCCCAACTGCTCATCAAGCGCCAAGGCTTCGATCACCCGCAGCCCCGGTGGCTGTACGTTCACCATCTCGCTGGCCAGCACGTGGCTTTCGACCTGCATTTCCGTCAGCACGACATCCAGCACACTGGCGAAATCCGGCACACCATGGGTCAACGCCAGATCGATCAGTTCGACACCCGCAGGCACGGGCATGCCAGCATCGACAATCATGAGGATATCGCCGTGCCCCAGTGAGGCAATCACGCGGGACAAGGCAATATTGAGAAGAGGTGTCTTTTTCATGAGGCTTTGAATTCCTGCACTTCATCGAACGTCGGTATCGAAGGTTGCGCACCGGCACGGGTGACAGACAGTGCCGCCGCAACCTGAGCAAAGCGGATCGCTTCGGTCTCACTCTTGCCTTGCGAAAGAGCCGAAGCGAAACCACCGACAAAGGTATCACCTGCCGCTGTCGTATCAACCGCCTTCACTCTCAGCGCAGGCACATGTTCAAAACCCTGGGCATTGGCCAGCAGGCTGCCCTGCTCTCCCAGCGTGATGATGACATTCCGCGCCCCGGCAGCCAGCAGCGCTGTCGCCGCCTGTTGCGCCGCAGCGGGCGAGTCCACCACGACTCCCGTAAGAGCCTGCGCCTCGCTTTCATTGGGGATCAGATAATCAATCAACCCATACCACTCCTGCGGCAAGGGGTCGGCAGCCGGTGCCGGGTTGAGAATGACGGTCTTGCCCAGCTCACGGGCTCGGGACAAGGTGTGACGGACCGTTTCCAGTGGCACTTCGAGCTGGCAGATGACAACGTCGGCAGCAACCAGCAGCGTATCGAACACCCCGATCAGAGACGGCGTCAGTTGAGCATTGCCTCCGGCGACGACAATGATCGCGTTTTGACTGTTGTCATCCACCACAATCGACGCAATGCCGGTGGACACCCCGGCCACCGAAGTGACCGCCCGGCAATCGATGCCCTCAGCCAGCAACGCCTCACGCAACTGCTCGCCATAGGCATCTTCGCCCACACAACCGATCATCGCCACGCTGCCACCCAGACGCGCAGCCGCCACAGCCTGATTGGCCCCCTTGCCGCCGGGCACCGTCATGAAGGTGTTTCCCGAAAGCGTTTCACCGGGCCGCGGCAAGCGCTGGGCGCGAATCACCAGGTCCATGTTCAGGCTGCCTACTATCACTATTTTTGCTTGCATGGCTCATTCGCTCGGCACTGTGTTTCAGCGCAATTCATTGAAAGCATTGTTCGGCGGCGCAGTGGATTCACGAACCACAACGCTGGGGGTTACAAGACGCTTGCGGGTCGTCCCGGTCGAGGGCTCGACAATCCTGGAGAGCAGCATTTCAGCCGCCGTCTCACCCAACTGCATGATCGACTGCCCGACAGTGGTCAACGCGGGATAGACATAGCGACTCATCTGGATATCGTCGAAACCGATCACCGAAAGGTCACGGGGCACCCGGATATTGCGCTCGGCCGCCGCTCGCAGCACACCAATGGCAATCACGTCGTTACCGGCAAAAATGGCGGTCGGCCGATGATGGCCCAACAGACTGACCGCGGCCTCATGACCGGCAGAACTGGTGAAGTCACTGTGGACTGCCCACTCTGGCACGACCTCGATACCCGCTTCCTGCAGGGCGCGCCGATAACCGACAAAACGCATCTCGGCCACCGCGGTATCGGCCGGCCCGCCGATACAGGCAATATCGCGGTGCCCAAGGTCGAGCAAGTGGCGGGTCGCCAGATACGCACCGTGCTCGTGATCGATGCGCACCATATCGGCATCAATCCCCTCAAGCTCACGGTCGACGATCACCATGGGCGTGCGGACCTCGGCCAGACCGCCCGCGATACTCACATCGCCACCGACCGAGGAGACGATCAGACCGTCGACACGCTTCTCCAGCAGGACGCGCAGGTAATTGCGCTGTTTTTCCGGATTGTCGTCGGAGTTGCAAAGGATCACACAAAAGCCATTACGCTCGCAGTGGTCCTCGATCCCTCGCGCCAGTTCGGCGAAATAGGGGTTGATGCCGTTGGGGATCAACAATCCGATAGTGGATGTAGTCTTGGCCTTGAGCGAACGGGCAACCGCACTGGGCACATAATCGAGCTGCGCAATCGCCGCCTCGACCTTGATCCGGACCGGCTCGCTCACGGGTCGGGTCTTGTTCAGCACATGGGACACCGTGGTGTAGGAAATCCCTGCCAGCGCCGCGACGTCTTTGATGGTTGCCATATCAGACCTGCCGCCGTGCCCGGTGGCTACGATAGGTGTCCAGTACCACCGCAATCACGATCACGGCACCGGTGATGATGCGTTTGGTGGGCTCCGACGCACCGATCTGCGCCAGACCTGCGGCCAGAACGGAAATGATCAACACCCCAAAGAAGGTGCTGATGATCGAACCGCGTCCGCCCATCAGGCTGGTGCCGCCGATCACCACCGCAGCGATGACCTGCAACTCCATGCCCGCACCGGCATTGGGATCAGCCGCTTCCAGGCGCGATATCTGGAACAAGGCCGCCACACCGGCCAGCAGGCCCATCAGCGAAAACACCAGAATCTTGTAAGGCTTGGGATTGATCCCTGCCAGACGCACAGCCTCTTCGTTGGTGCCGATACCGATCAGGTAACGACCGAAGACCGTGCGCGTCAGCACTGCCTGGGCAATGAAGATCACCAGCAGCGCGATAAGGAACGAGGGCGAAATTCCAAAGGCAATGGGATTGGAAAGCCAGGCAAAGGAGTCACCGATGTAGGCCGTGCGCGAATCCGTCATCTGATACGCCACACCTCGCGCCATTTCCAGCACGCCCAACGACACGATAAAGGACGGGATACGCCACGCGACAGTGATCGAGCCGGTAATGGTGCCTGCCAGAGTCGCGCAGCCGATGCCCAGCAAAGCGGCGGGAAACACGCTCCAGCCCCACCCCAGAATCGCCACACTTACCGCCGAAGCAGCCAATGCCAGAACCGAACCCACCGACAGATCAATGCCGCCGATGATCAGCACCAGGGTCATGCCCACGGCCAGCACCATCAGGTCCGGGATCTGATTGGCCAGGGTGCTGAAGGTCTGATACGACAGGAAGTGATCGCTCAATAACGAGAACAGCACAATCATCGCCAGCAAGGCGCCTGCCAGCCCAAGGTAAGTGCCAAGGCCAAAATAGTTCCGGGCAGCTGAAGGCTGCGTCTGGGAAACAGGGTTTTTCATGAGTCATTCCTGGGCGCTGCTTCGCTAAGCAACGCATCACGTTTTTGATAGCCGGCAAAAGCAGCGGCGAGCAGTTGATCCTGAGTCCAGCTGTCGCGCTCGAAGGTATCGATCAGACGACCCGCCGACAGCACACCGATGCGATCACAAATCAGCATGAGTTCCCGAAGGTCACTGGATACCACGACCAGCGCCCGCCCCTGCCGGGTCAGCTCGCCCAATAGCGCGTAGATATCGAACTTGGCCCCCACATCGATACCCCGCGTGGGCTCATCGAACAGCATCACCGGGCAGTCACGCTCCAGCCAGCGACCGATCACCACCTTCTGCTGATTGCCGCCGGAAAGCTCCGAGACCAGTTGTGCCGGGCTGGAGCTGCGGATACGCATGGCCGCGACCTGCCGCTGCGCCAAGGCCAACTCATCGCGGGCACTGACCACACCGCCGCGAGAGATGGCCGGCATATTGCCCAGCGCGACGTTGGCACTGATCGACTGCGACATCAGCAGGCCCTCGCCCTTGCGGTCTTCGGTGATCAGCGCAATGCCATGCTCTACGGCATCGGCTGGTGAGCGAATGATCGCCTCGCGTAATGGCTGACCCACTTCGATGCTGCCGCTATCGGCCTTGTCTGCGCCGTAGATCAAACGCAAAAGCTCGGTTCGCCCCGCACCGATCAGGCCGGAAATACCGAAGATCTCGCCACGGCGCACCTGAAACGAAACGTCCTTTACCTTATCCGAGCGTCCCAGTCCCTTGACCGACAGCGCGACCTCACCAATCTGTCGAGCACCCATGTCCATATGTTCGCCAAGCTCGCGCCCGACCATCAACGTAACCAGTTGCTCGCTGTCATAACGGGCAATCGGCTCGACACAGACCAGCTTGCCGTCACGCAGTACGGCAATGCGCTGGGAAACCCTGGCCAGTTCTTCCAGGCGATGGGAGATGTAAATGATCGAGACGCCACGCGCCTGCAAGCGGCTGACCTGCTCGAACAGCATTTCGACCTCTCGCGATGTCAGCATCGCGGTAGGTTCGTCGAGAATCAGCACATGGCAATCGCCGGTCAGGTTACGGGCGATTTCAACCATCTGCTGATGACCGATCCCAAGATCGCCGACCAAGGTGTCAGGGTCGATGGCCTCAAGGCCCACCTGGGCCATGGCCTTGATGGCGTTTTCACGCAGGCGCTTGCGGTCGATCCAGCCCATGCGGCGCGGCATGTCATCCAGAAACAGGTTTTCGGCCACCGTCAGGGTCGGCAGCAGATTCAACTCCTGCATGACCATGCGCACGCCCAGCTTTTCAGCTTGCGTACGGTTGGCTGGCTGATAAGGCTGCCCCTGAAAATGCATCACACCGGCATCAGGCACAACCAGCCCGCCAATGATCTTCGACAAGGTGCTTTTGCCTGCGCCGTTTTCGCCGGTCAAGGCCAGCACTTCGCCGCGCATCAGCGTCAGCTCGATATCGCCAAGAACCGGTTGTGCGTAGGTCTTGCCGATTCCGCTGATGGACAGAACAGCATCCTGGACAGGTGCTGACATAAGTTTCTCCCGGTGCCTGCCCGGTTCGGGCAGGCACCATTACCAGACAGATATCAAGGTTTGGTGACGAGTTCGACAGGGGTTTCGATCACGCCATTGACGCTATCGACCGGCTGCTTCTTGACCAGCTTCAAGGCTGCCTCGATCCCGAAAACCGCCTGTTTGGCAGCGAACTGGTCAGCAGTGGCCAGCACTCGACCATCCTTGAGCATCGGCTTGATGGCGTTGATATTGTCGTAACCGACCACCGCCACCTTACCCGCCTTGCCTGCGGCACGAACCGCCGACACCGCGCCCAGCGCCATACTGTCGTTGCCCGCCAGCAGCGCCTTGAGGTTCGGGTACTCATTGAGCATGGCCGAGGCAACGGCGTTGCCCTTGTCGATTTCCCAGTTACCGGACTGCACGGAAACAACCTTCAATTGCGCAGTACCCATGGCGTCCTTGAAACCGGCGGTACGTTGCTGGGCATTGGTGGTGGTTGGCACGCCTTCAATGATGCCGACTTCATCACCCGCCTTCAGACCCTTGGCCAGGTACTCACCAACCAGACGAGCGCCCTTGCGGTTATCCGGGCCTACAAAAGGCACTTCGATGTTTTTGCTTTTCAGCACGGTGGCATCCAGCTGGTTATCAATGTTGACGACCTGGATACCGGCGTCCATCGCCTTCTTGATCACCGGCACCAGCGCCTTGGAATCGGCAGGCGCGATGACCAGTGCATCGACTCTGGAGACGATCATCTGCTCTACGATACGGATCTGACTGGCTGTGTCGGACTCATCCTTGATGCCGTTGGAAATCAGGTCGAAGTCGTTGGAATGCTCTTTCTGATAGGCCTTGGCACCATCTTCCATGGTCCGGAAGAACTCGTTGGCCAGTGATTTCATGACCAGAGCGACCTTGGGTTTTTCAGCATCCTGAGCGTGGGCGAACGAGAGGGGAGTGACTGCCGTTACGGCAGAGAAAATAGCGGCAGCGAGAAGACGTCCAGCGAATGGCAGCTTCATGAGTTCATCTCCGATGTTGTGATTATTTTTCGGGCGAACGACGCAGGGTCGAACATGGGCTCGACACGCAAACGTTTGCGAGCGAGAACTATGAGAAAGCTTGCGGGTTTTGTCAATCAACAGAAAGCCGTCTACTGCCCTCGCCGACAAAGAGAAAATGCCATCGAAAAGACGGAAACCAGACAGGTAAATCAATAAGCAGCGATATGCTCCTGAATACAGGCGCTTGATCCTACATAAAAGTTGCGAAAGATCCGACAGTGAAATACTGTATGCCCGTACAGCAAAATCAAGGGACCTTTTTCGTGGCAAAACAAAGCGCAGCAGCAACCCCCTCCCTTCCCGGCTCTTATGAACGCCTTGGCATACGGGTGCAAAAAATCATCAACTCGCCTACCGCCCAGAAAGCCAAAGCCGCTTTGATATTCCGCCTGCCTGACGAGACGGAAGACGACTGGGCTCAGTTGCTGGAAGAAATAGCCGAGAACGATAACGTCACCCTCGCCTGGCGCGATGACGGCGGCGTACAGATTTTCTGGACATTGCCGAAGGAAGACTGACGGCATGATGGTTAGATTTTCTGCCCTGCTCTGCACCACCCTGCTCCTCATTGCTCCACTGACCGTACAAGCCGATGCTCCCCGCACCTTCAGCGAAGCGAAAAAAGTCGCCTGGCGACTGTATGCGACGCAAGCGACCGAGTTCTATTGCGGCTGCAAATACACCGGCAATCAGGTTGACCTTGCTGCATGCGGCTACGTACCACGCAAGAACGCCAACCGTGCCAAACGCATCGAATGGGAACATATCGTGCCCGCCTGGCAGATTGGCCATCAACGCCAGTGCTGGCAGGATGGCGGACGAAAGAACTGCTCAAAAAATGACGACGTCTACAAACGTGCCGAGGCCGACCTGCACAACCTGGTGCCAAGCATCGGTGAGGTAAACGGCGACCGCAGCAACTTCAGTTTTGGCTGGTTGCCCGAGCAGAAAGGCCAATACGGCTCCTGCCTGACTCAAGTGGATTTCAAGGCGAAAAAAGTCATGCCGCGCCCTTCGATACGCGGCATGATCGCGCGCACTTATTTCTACATGAGCAAGCAGTACAACTTGCGCCTGTCACGTCAGGACCAACAACTTTATCAGGCCTGGAACAAGACTTACCCGGTTCAGGACTGGGAACGCCAGCGCAATCAGCGGGTCGCCTGCGTGATGGGCCGAGGTAACGAGTTCGTCGGGCCGGTCAATCTCAAATCCTGTTCCTGACTAACTGGATTCACCCATTTGAACAGTTTCCGACGCCCGCTTCATGCGTCTGGATAAAGCCTTTCGCCACTCGTCGGACAACTGTTCAGTTGGATCCCAAACGATGTAATTTCCCTGTTCGCGTCCTGTTTGAATAATGGCTGCACCTGCCTGAGCACGCTGTAAAAGCGGGCAGCACCTTGAGCAGGACGCTAGAGACCGCAGTCCGATCAGAACCGCCTGAATTAATTGCAGCCCTGTATCGATCTCGAAATGAAGTAGCAATGCCACGTGCATGACGCACGCCCAGCTACCCGTACTCGTATGTACTCATTTTCAGATGGCGTAGCCCTTACGCCCAACAGGCAGGCATGAATGACTATTCAAACGGAATTTGAAATCCACTATCAATTCAAGGGCGAAGCTCGCCACTTTCTGCATCAGGCCCTGCTCCTCAGCCAAAGCGACGCCCTGCATATGGCTACGCTGCATGCCGGAGTAGGAACCGTCAGTGACAATGTATCCGCAGGCCCCATACGCTTGGCAATTTTGCAGGCGCAGGGGTTTGGCGTGACGCAGGTGCATTGGAAGAAGTGCTCTGCAAACGTCCAGCTACCTGAATAATGAAACCGGCCCATCAGGGCCGGTCTTCATCAAGGCTGTCAGATCGGGGCATATTCGCCCGTGCCCTCAGGCCAGGGTGTCAGCAACTCGAACCCCGTCTGAGTCACGGCAACCATATGCTCCCACTGAGCAGACAAGGACAGGTCCCGTGTCAGCACTGTCCAGCCGTCCGCCAGCGCCTTGGTTTCCGGCCTGCCGGCGTTGATCATCGGCTCGATGGTAAACACCATTCCCGGCTTGAGTTTGAGGCCCTTGCCAGCAGTGCCGTAGTGCAGAACCTGTGGCTCTTCATGGTATGTACGGCCAATGCCATGCCCGCAATACTCACGCACGACGCTGAAGCCTTCACGGTGAGCAACCGTCTGGATGGCATGGCCAATATCACCCAGCGTGGCACCCGGACGCACGGCATGGATACCGGCGCGAGTGGCTTCATAGGTGGTTTCCACCAGTCGTTTGGCCAGCGGGCTGACTTCGCCGACCAGATACATGCGACTGGTGTCGCCGTACCAGCCATCCTTGATCACCGCTACGTCGATATTGACGATATCGCCGTCCTTGAGGATGTCGGTTGGCGAAGGAATGCCATGACAGACCACGGCATTGGGTGAAATGCAGGTGGTCTTGGTGAAACCGTGATAGCCCACGTTCGCCGGGATGACTTTCAGCTCCTTGACGATGTATTCGTTGCAGATGTCATCGAGGGCTTCGGTGCTGACACCGGCTTTCACATGGGGGGCGATCATTGCCAGTACATCGGCAGCCAGCCTGCCCGCAATGCGCAACTGGACAAGATCCTGTTCGGTCTTGAGCGTAATACCGCGACTCATGAGGCCACCTTGGTAACCGAAGAAGTACCGAAAGCCTGAGTAGTCAGTACGGTGCCGCCTGCATCCTCGGCACGAATCAGCATCTGACAGATCTCGCTGTAGTTGAGTGTCGGATGGAGTTCGGCAAGCATGCCAATCCGCATCCAGTGCTCAGCCTGAGCGTTGATTGAGCGACTCAATGCCACGCTGGCCGAGCGCAGATTGGCATGCATGTGTTCAGAAATCTTTACCAGCCCCATGGCTCACCTCATATGGAATATACGAAGCATATATGTTTCGTATATCCACAGGCAAGAGACTGCTTTCAGGCTACAGCGACTGCGAAACGCTCCTCGCCATAGTGAGCGTCGGTGACAGGCATCGAGCCTTGTGGCTCATCGAAGTTGAACTGGCGCAACGCAGTTGCCAAGGCAAGGAAGTCTTCACGCTGCATCTCGTTGACCAGAACAGCGCAAAAGGATGGGTGAGTGATAGAACCTTGCAATGCATTCAGGGACATGACAACCTCTTACTGGATACTGTTGTTATATACAGTATTCATGTAGCCGATGCTGCACAAGCCTGCTTGCGACGAATGGTCATTCTCTGTCCCCGGCAGAATCAAAGCCCGGCCAGCACTCGCAGGCGCTCCCAGTCACTGCGGTCAATAGCGATGCCGTCAACCAGCGATCGTGCTCGCTGGACATAGCGGCGGTCACCGGGAATACGCTCCTGCCCTACTCCCTGCATCTGACGGACAAGCTCCTCGCTACGCTGCGCGAACTGCTGGCCACTGCCTCTGTCCGGATCGATGACAATCAGCAACTGCCCTGTCCAGGGTGTCTGCGCACCGGGGTGTTTCGACCAGTCGAACCCGAACGAAAAATTCCCGCCTGTCAGCCCTGCCGCCAGCAGTTCCACCATCATGGACAGTGCTGAGCCCTTGTAGCCGCCAAACGGTAACAGCGCTCCACCATCGAGAATGGCCTTGGGGTCTTCGGTTGGCTGCCCGTTGCGATCCACGCCCATACCCGGTGGCAGCATCCGCCCTTCCCGCGCAGCAATCTGGACATCGCCGTGGGCAATGGCGCTGGTGGCGAGATCGAACACTATGGGCTCGCCACCCACACGGGGAGCCGCGAAAGCAATCGGATTGGTGCCAAACAGTGGCTTTTGCGCGCCATGGGGCACAACGCAGGTCATGCTGTTGACCACACTCAGCGCGACAAGGCCTTGCTGGGCAAAAGGCTCGACATCCGGCCATAGCGCCGCAAAATGATGGGAGTTGCGGATGGCCAGAATCGCAATCCCCGCACTCCTGACCTTTTCAATCAGCAATGAACGGGCAGCCTCCAGGGCGGGCTGGGCAAAACCATTGGCGGCATCGACTCTTACGAAGGCAGCCGCGACATCTTCGACAACAGGCACGGCCTGACCATCGACCCAGCCACTGGCCAGCGACGACAAGTAGCCCGGAATACGAAAGATGCCATGGCTGTGAGAACCGTCACGCTGCGCACTGGCACAGTTTTCGGACAACACACGAGCGACCTGCGGCGAAGTGCCGTGGGCCAGAAATATCTGGAAAAGCATGTCGGCCAACTGCGAATACGAAACCGCCTGAACCTGATCATTGTCACGAATTGCGGGCATCTGAAACTCCGGCGTCGGTTGAAAGAACAAGTATCAGTGCATGTAAAAATACTGCCTGGTGCCACGCGAAAAAACTTTCAACAGCATTTTTACATCAATGAGAGCCGATCACATTCACGATGAAATAATCCTCCGCCTGATACTCAATAGCCATACATTGTTCTCTCCAATGGAGATCAAGAGGTAGAATGCGCCAACGGTACAGACCGGAGAGCCAATGAACGCCCCCATCCTCAGCGAAGCAGAATATGACGCAATAACCGATGCCGCCGCGCATTGGTGCATGCGCCTGCATGCTGACGACTGCACGGATGCCGAGCGAAAGGTTTTCAACCAGTGGTTCAATGCCCATCCACAGCATGCGATCGAATACGAAGCAATGCTGGAGATATGGGATATCTCCGAGCAGGTCACGCCTGCCAATCCGGCCCCGGTGGTCGAGCTGAAGCCTCAAGCGCCCAGGGCAACGCCTTATCGCAATCGCTTTCGCCGCCATTACGCCGCTGCCGCCACCATCGCGGCCCTGGCAATTCCTCTGGCGGGCATTACCGGCTGGAATCAAGGCTGGCTCCCCAATGCTTACGACACCTATGAAGCACAGGATGCTACACGGGTCGTCACCATGGCCGATGGCAGCCGAGTCGAGCTGAACCTGGGTACGCAACTGACTTACGCCAACTACAAGGACCGTCGCAGTGTCACCCTGCAAAAGGGCGAGGCGTTCTTTGAAGTCAGCCATGACAGCACTCACCCCTTCGTGGTCAGCGCCGGGCAAGGCAGCGTCAAGGTGACGGGGACCCGCTTCAATGTCTGGATGTATCAGGAGCAGGTGCGGGTCACTCTGGTGGATGGTTCGGTACAGGTCAGCAGTGACCGTTCGCAACCGGGCACCGGTTACCGTCTGGACCCCGGCATGCAGGCCAGTTACAAACCGGGTGATTTCCAGCCAAAAGTCAGCGACACCCTTGCAGGCGATACCAGCCTTGCGTGGCGCAATGGCAAGCTGATCTTCAATGACATGCCGTTGAGCCAGGCCTTGCCGTTGATAAACCGCTACCTTCCTACGCCAATCCTGCTGGCCGATAACGCCACTGGCGCAATTCGCCTGGGTGGCAGCTACAACACTCATGACATGTCGAGCCTGCTGGCATCACTGCCCAAGGTACTGCCGGTATTCATCACCCAGAATCAGGAAGGCAACCCGGTCCTCAACAAGCGCTCGCCGGTAACACCGAAGAGCTGATCTTCATATCCCCGCAAAATTTCCTACGCAACAGATGTAAATGCGAAGCATTTTCACGTATTTTTGAATAATACCCCGGTATGATTTCGGTCCGATCAGGATGTGCAGGCTGTTTTTTCGACGGCCCCTACCCTGTCCAAATGACGTTTTTATGTTTTTTTTGCATTCAAAGATGAGTTTTTCAGGCGCTCGTTCGTCTTAGTAAATGAGTTTCGTTTACACAACCCAATGAGCCGCACTGAAAAAGCCTGAAAAGGAGTTTGCGCATGTTCAATCGTCAAGGAATTACAACCCGCACGATGCTCCGGCAGACGGCCCTCTCTGCCCAGTCAGAGTCACCCGCCGCAGAAACCGATCGCCCGGGCAACGAACATATAAGGCTGCTGCTGAAAAGTTTTGGCCTGCGCACAAGCCTGGTCAGGCTGAAGGTTCTGGACGCACTGCTGGCCGCCAATGACGAAGGTCAGCCGCTGGGTGTGCGGGGTGTGCACAGCCAGCTGCTGCGGCTCGATGTGCCGTTGTCCTTTCTCAGTGTGCGCGAAGTGCTCAAGCGCCTGTGCGATGAAGGCGTGATCAATCTAAATGCGGACAAGACCTACAGCCTTCATCCTCGCGCCTGGGAATGGCTCAACGAATCGAACAAGAATTGCACCCCGTAATGTGTAGATGCGAGGGCAGCGAGTCTCAGTTCCTGACCTTGCGCCGCATGATGCCGTTCAGAATGACCACCACGACAGCCACGCTTATTGCAATGTATTGAAAGGCCTTCTCGCTGAGCACCCCACTGTTCTGCAGATGCGACAGGCCCAGCATGATCGCCAGCACGGACAGGGCAATCAGAATGGAGTAAATCAAACGCTGCTTGTTGGTCATAACGGCTTCCTGAGTTCTCTGAATAGCATTGGCTCTACGCAAATGCCCGCATATGGTACGCCGATGTGCCGTTTCTGGCACGGCTCCCCCCGCCTCATCACCGCCTCTTTGACAGTCACAGAGCACAATTGAACATTGCCGTGTGAATCACGCATGGTTTAATGCCGCCCTTCAATGTCGTTTATCGACTGTTCATGACTTGCCAAGGAGTTTCAACATGCCCCATGAAGGCAGCCTGCTACAGGCCGCAGTCGTGTTCCTGCTCGCCGCTGTATTGACTGTTCCGCTGGCCAAGCGCCTGCAACTGGGCGCCGTACTGGGCTATTTATTCGCGGGCGTCATCATCGGCCCTTCGGTGCTCAAACTGATCGGCAATCCGGAAAGCGTCAGCCACATTTCCGAACTCGGGGTGGTGTTGCTGCTGTTCATCATCGGCCTGGAACTGTCGCCCAAACGTTTATGGGTGATGCGCAAGGCAGTCTTCGGGGTCGGCATGGCACAAGTTCTGCTGACCGGCCTGGTGATTGGCTGCGTTGCCCTGCTGGCTTTCGAGCAACCCATCAATACGGCTGTGGTGCTGGGTCTGGGGCTTGCGTTGTCCTCGACCGCCTTTGGCCTGCAAAGCCTGGCCGAGCGCAAGGAACTGAACAGTCCCCATGGGCGACTGGCGTTTGCCATTCTGCTGTTTCAGGACATCGCTGCCATCCCGTTGATTGCCATGGTCCCACTGCTGGCCGGTACCAGCCATGAGCACGACTTGAGCCCCCATGAAAGCCTGCGTCACAGCCTGCAAGTCCTGGGCAGCATCGCAATTGTGGTGGTCGGCGGACGTTATCTGCTGCGCCCGGTGTTTCGCATCGTGGCCAAGACCAAAATCCAGGAAGTATCGACTGCCACTGCCTTGCTGGTGGTGATTGGCACTGCCTGGCTGATGGAGCTGGTAGGCGTGTCCATGGCGCTGGGCGCATTCCTGGCCGGCCTGCTGCTGGCCGACTCCGAATACCGGCACGAACTTGAAGCTCAGATCGAGCCTTTCAAAGGCCTGTTGCTGGGGCTGTTTTTCATCAGTGTCGGAATGGGCGCCAATATCAGCCTGTTGTTCAGTTCACCAGTGACGGTACTGGGGCTGACATTTCTGCTGATTGCCCTGAAGTTTCCGCTGCTGTTTTTCATCGGGCGTCTGGCAGGCGGGTTGAGTAAACAGAATGCTCTGAGCCTGGGGCTGGTGCTGGCCGCAGGTGGCGAGTTCGCTTTCGTCGTCTTCAAGATCGGCAACCAGCAAGGCCTGTTCGAACCCGCGCTGTACGACATTCTGATCCTGGCCATTACTCTCTCCATGGCCATGACGCCGCTGCTGTTCATGGCCATGGCTCGCTGGATCAAGCCCAAGGCCAGACCTGTCGATGTGCCGGACGAGTATCGCGATATCAATACCGACAGCCCTCGCGTGGTGATTGCCGGCATGGGCCGTATGGGCCAGATCGTGGCGCGTATTCTGCGTGCGCAGAATATCCCTTTCGTGGCGCTGGATACTGCCGTGGAATCCATTGAGTTTTCGCGCAGCTTCGGCAATGTGCCGGTGTTCTACGGTGACCCGCTGAAACCGGAAATCCTGCGTGCGGCCAAGGTGCATGAAGCAGAGTTCTTTATCATCGCCACCGACGATCCCGACACCAACATCAAGACCGCCGAGCTGATCCGCAAGCTGTACCCGGACATGAAGATCATTGCCCGCGCCCGTAACCGTCAGCACGTTCATCGCCTGATCGACGTGGGCGCACAGGCGGTACGTGAAACCTTCTACTCCAGCCTGGAAATGAGCCGTCAGACCCTGCTCGGCCTTGGTTTGAGCCAGGCTCAGGCCGATGCACGGATCAGCCGCTTCAAGCGCCACGACGAACAGGTGCTGGCTGCGCAACATCTGGTGTATGACGACGAAGCCAAACTTCTGCAAACCGCACGGGAAGCCCGGAAGGAACTGGCGCAGTTGTTTGAAGCGGATCGTCAGGAAGAAGAGTCGGGCAAGTCCTGATTCGCGACTGAAGTCGCTCCTACGCAATTGTGTGGGAGCGAATCGGGCGGCGCTCCGCTCAGTCGCGAAAACCTCCTACTCGGCATACGGGCTGTCCCAATACCGCTTGTGCATGCCGAGCTTTTTCTTCAAGCCCCTGGGCAAACGCTTTTCCTGTTTGCTCAATTTGTAGGCCAGCAGCTTGAGGGCGTTGCGTACGAAAGACAGTGGCCAGAGTAGAAAACGGCGCTTGCCCAGAAAGGCAAGCTCCGACTTCACGTAGCGCATCCCCTCGCCCGCAACACCACCAAAGGTTTCATAGATCCAGGACTCGCGGGACTGGAACACGCCAATATCGAAGTAACGGCAAAACTCCTCGCGCAAGGTGTAATTGTGCGAATGCCTGCACACCGCCGAACCTTCGTAGGCGATTTTCCAGCCGTCGAGCAGCATCTTGGCCGTGACGTACATGTCTTCGGACAGGATCACATGCCGTGGGAAACCACCAATCGCCAGCAACGCCTCACGACGATATGCCGCGAAAGAGTTCGACATGAACGGTGTCTTGATGCCCAGAGTTCCGGCATCTTCGAGGGTCTTGATCCGGGAAGTCGCAGGGTAATTGAATAATCGTGCATGCTGCGCCAGCAGGTTGGCATCCTTGTGGGGCAACTGCCGCCCGCACACTGCGCCTACCCTGGGATCAGCGAATGGCAGCACGATATTGGCGATGGCATTGATGTCTTCAACATAGGCATCCTGGGTCATGTAGACGTAGATGTCGTAGTCGGGGTTGAGCTCGACCATCATCTGCCGGGTGCCGCCGTGATTGAAATCCTTGCTATCGATACGGATCACATTGGCGCAACGTGAACGCGCCAGTTCCAGGGTGCCATCCGAAGAGCTGGAATCCACGATCAGGGTGTCGAACGTGGCGGTCTGGGTCGCCAGTGAATCCAGCAGGCGCTCCAGATCCTTGCGCCCGTTATAGGTCGGAATGACACAAGCCACTCTCAAAGACGGCATAACAATACTCCAGAGCAAAATCCTGATGCCCAATCTGTCAGCGTGTTTGAGGGTAGCTCATGCCTCGCCGGACGACCATTCGAATGCAGTCAGCCCAATACCTCGCTCAAGGGAATGAAGTTGATCCAGTCCCCTTCAGCGACCGTGGTGCCTTCGCGAACCTCGATCAGCCCGTCTGCCCATGCCGCACTGCGCAGCACGCCCGAGCTTTGGTTGCTGTAGGCCACGGCACGCCCTTGCTCAAGACGACCGCGCAGGTATTCGCGACGATTGCCCGCCTTGCGCCAGACGAACCCGGCCGGTACCGGAAACTGCATGGGCGTGACATCTGCCACTCCCATGCGACGCAACAGATAGGCTCGGGCCAGTAGCGCGAAAGTGACCAGCGTGGAGGCCGGGTTGCCCGGCAGGCCGATTACCGGCACGCCACGAAAATGGCCGAAGGTCAGTGGTTTGCCAGGTTTGATGGCCAGTTTCCACAGTGACAGCTCACCCTCTTCACGCAATGCATGGCCAAGGAAGTCAGCCTCCCCGACAGAAACACCGCCCGTGGACAGGATCAGATCGACCCCATCAAGCCCGGCCAATGCGGCACGGGTCTTTTCCAGATCGTCCGGCAGGATACCCGCATCCAGAACCTCGCATTCAAGGCGCTTCAACCAACTGCACAGCAACACGCGATTACTGTTGTAGATCTGCCCTGGCCCCAACGGCTGGCCTGGCTCGATCAACTCATCGCCGGTGGACAGCACGGCAACCCGGACACGGCGTATGACATCCAGTCCAGCCAGCCCCAGGGACGCCGCGAGCCCGAGTTCTATAGGCCCCAGGCGAGTACCGGCCGCCAGCACCTTGTCACCGATCGTGGTTTCCTGCCCTTGAGGACGGATGTTCTGTCCGGGCTTCAGCGGCTCGGTAAAGCGCACGCGCTGGTCTTGCAGGACTTCGGCGTTTTCCTGCATTTCAACGCAATCGGCACCTTGCGGCATGGGAGCGCCGGTAAAGATGCGCGCGCAGGTACCGGCAGCCAGCGGTTCGGGCGCCTGCCCGGCGAAGATACGCTGGCTGACCGGCAGCGGCTCGCCGGTCCAGTCAGCCAGACGCAAGGCGTAACCATCCATGGCGCTGTTGGGCCAGGGTGGCAGGTCGAGGGTGGATATCAGATCCACCGCCAATACACGCCCTTGAGCTTCAGCCAGAGAAACCCGCTCGTGCTCGGTGATGGGCGAGGCTTCGGCCATTTCCATCAGGCGCGCAAGGGCTTGTTCGACAGGCATCAAGGCCTGAGGTGCGTTCATGCTCGATCAACCACGAGTGGCGCAGGGCTCGGCCTGCTTGAGGTGTGGCACGAAATTGCACGGGCGGAAACGCGAATCCAGTTGTTGGGACAGAATACCGTCCCAGGCAGTACGCACTGCGTTGGTGGAGCCCGGCAGGCAGCAGACCAGCGTACCGTTGGCCAGACCGGCCAAGGCGCGGGACTGGATGGTCGAGGTGCCGATGTCCGGTACGGAAATCTGCCGGAACAGCTCACCGAAGCCATCGACCTGTTTGTCCAGCAGGCAGCTCACAGCTTCCGGCGTGCTGTCACGCCCGGTAAACCCGGTGCCACCGGTGATCAGCACCACCTGGACCTGCTCATCGGCAATCCAGGTCGCGACCTGCGCACGAATCCTGTACAGGTCATCCTTGAGCAGCACACGCTCGATCAAGCCGTGACCGGCTTCGGTCAGACGATCGACGAACATCTGTCCCGACGTGTCGGTCTCGAAGGTGCGGGTATCGCTGACGGTCAGAACAGCGATATTCAAAGGTACAAAAGGTGTGTCAGCCTTGGCTTTCATGGCCTAGATCCGGTTGTTAAGGAAACAGGCCGGTGTTATATCACAGCACTCCTTTTGACTGCCCGGTGAGTCTTTGATGAATGTTGGTACTGCCCTGCCATCCTGCTCGATCCTGTTGCTGGCCGGAGGTCAGGGACAACGCATGGGCGGGCGTGACAAAGGCCTGGTCGAGTGGCAAGGCGAGCCCTTGATTCAACATCTGCATCGCCTGACACGCCCCTTGACCGATGACTTGATCGTATCCTGCAACCGCAACCTTGAGCGTTATGCCGCTTACGCCGATCAACTGGTTCAGGACGATAACACCGACTTTTCGGGGCCACTGGCCGGCATTCGCGCCGCCCTGCCCCTTGCACGGCATGAATACCTGCTGGTATTGCCCTGTGACGTACCGCTGATCGACAGCTCGCTATTGCAGGCACTGCGCAAGACCGCGTTCGAGCACCCCGGCCATCCGGTCATGATCCGCGAAGGTGAGCACTGGCAACCCCTGCTCTGCATCATCCCGACCGCCCATGCCGCAGCCCTTGAAAACGCCTGGCAAAGTGGTGAGCGCAGCCCGCGCCGGGCCATGGCACACTTGCAGCCTGTGGCCCTGCAACTGGAGGCTGGCGACCCGCGTCTGGCCAATTTCAATACGCCAGACCTGCTGGGCCAGATCAATGATCAGGCTCTGTGAACTTTTCACGGAACTTGCAAAGGGTGTATACGTCTGAGAGTCACTAGCTTGCAAAACAAGCCATTACCAAGAGTCCATCCGGAGACACTGTCATGAAACAACACACTCTTCCTGCCGCCTTTTTGCTGGCACTGGGCATTGCCTCCCTCGCGGGCTGTGCATCCCCAACTGTAATCACCTTGAATGATGGCCGTGAAATCCAGTCTGTCGATACACCTCACTACGATGAAGACTCAGGCTTCTACGAGTTCAAGCAACTCGATGGCAAGCAGACTCGTGTCAACAAGGATCAGGTACGTACCGTCAAGGATCTGTAATCCGGACGTGATGTAGAAAAAACCCGCCAATCGCATCGATGGCGGGTTTTTTATTGGCTCCCACAATTCCACCCCCTTCCCTGTAGGACCGACTTCAGTCGGGAAGGCGGTAGTGAACTGGCAATAAGGGCTGAATGTACAAGCCTCTTCCCGGCTGAAGCCGGTCCTGCCTGTGCTTACCAATCAAGTTTCAGCAGGCTCTCGAACTCGCGAGGCTCTCCGCTTACCGGATCGATAAAACGCAACCCCTGGGCCAGAAGCTTCAATGGCCGATCATGCTCATCGACTGCATCCTTGATGACCTCGGGATAGAACGGGTCATTGCAGATCGCCGCACCCAGCGCCGCCATATGCACACGCAACTGGTGCTTCTTGCCGGTCACCGGATAAAGCCCGTAGCGCCATAACTCCCCGTTGCGCTCACGGACTTCGATGCGGGTCTGGGTATTGCTTGCGCCAGGCCCTTCCTGCATGCGGAAAAACGGCTCGCCATCCACCAGCCGGCTCTCATGTACCCGAGGAAACTCAAGTTCGGGCAGCGCAGGTGCGATAGCTTCATAACGCTTGTCGATCTTTCGGGTGGGAAACAACGCCTGATAGGCCGAGCGGCTTTGCTTGTTGGCCGAAAACAGCACCAGCCCGCTGGTATGCCGGTCGATGCGGTGCAGCGGAACCAGATCCGGGTTATCCAGCCGATGGATCAACCTTCGCAGCAGGGTTTGCTCGACATATTCGCCAGCAGGCGTAACCGGTAGAAACGGGGGCTTGTCGGCCACCACCAGATGCTCGTCGGCGTACAGGATCGTTTCCACGACCGGGATCGGCGTTTCGTTCGGGACTTCGCGAAAGTAGTGAATCTTCAGGCCTTCGCGATACGCCAGATCGGACGACACAGGCATGCCATTGGCATCCAGCACCCTGCCGCGGGCGATGCGGTCCAGCCATTGCTCACGACTGATGGCAGTGAATCGCGCGCACAGGCAGTCGAGTACCGTCACCCATGGGCCGGGCGGCAGATACAGGGTACTGGCTTGGTTATGTGCGGCAACGAAGACGGACTCGGACATGCGTGGGTATGACTCTTGAGAAAGCTGGAACGACTGGCCCGGCATTATCCCTCAAGGGCTTGATCCCCGCTATCCGGGCGATAACCGAACGAAATCACCACAGGCCCCGAGATAGAAACTGCGGCACTTTGAACCATCTGGTACATTTTGCTGGAATCTTTGCCCGACACCGGGCAGTGACGCCAAAACAAGAGACAGAAAGTCATGACCCAGATTGAAAAACCGTCCATTCTCGCAGGCTTGATCGGCTCGGGTATCCAGGCCTCACGGACCCCGTCGATGCATGAGCATGAAGGCGATGCGCAGGGCTTTCGCTATCTGTATCGACTGATCGATATCGACACTCTCAAGCTGGACATCAACGCGCTGCCGCGCTTGCTGGAAGGTGCCCAGAACAGCGGCTTCACGGGCCTGAACATCACCTTCCCCTGCAAGCAGGCGGTCATCCCGTTACTGGACGAACTCTCCGATGAAGCTCGCGGCATAGGCGCGGTCAACACCGTAGTGTTCAAGGATGGCAAGCGCATCGGCCACAACACCGATTGCCTGGGTTTTGCCGAAGGGTTGCAGCGCGGTCTGGCTGAAGCACCGCGTCAGCATGTGGTGCAGATGGGCGCTGGAGGTGCGGGTGCAGCCGTGGCCCATGCGCTGCTCAGTGCAGGCGTGCAACGTTTGAGTGTGTTCGAGGTAGAGCCTGAACGCGCCCGAGGCCTGGTCGATAACCTCAATACGTTTTTCGGCGCAGGCCGGGCTCAGGTGGGCATCGATCTGCCTGGCGCAATGGCCGAAGCCGACGGGCTGGTCAACACCACACCCGTGGGCATGGCCAAGTTGCCCGGCACGCCATTGCCGGTAGAACTGCTGCGCCCTGAGTTGTGGGTCGCGGAAATCATTTACTTCCCGCTGGAAACCGAACTGCTCAAACATGCCCGCGCACTGGGTTGCCGCACGCTCGATGGCTCAACCATGGCCGTCTTTCAGGCGGTCAAGGCCTTCGAGCTGTTCAGTGGCCACCCCGCCAATGCAGAACGCATGATGAGCCACTTTCACAGCCTGTAAGGCTCAGCGCTTGAGATAACTCAGGACAGCGTCACAGATCATGGTTTTGTGACGCTGCCTGACTTCATCGCTCCACAGTTCGATCTGGAATATCTCGCTGAACGTGTGGCGGTTGGAAATGCGATAGAAGCAGAACGAACTGATCATCAGGTGCAGGTCCACCGGATGGACACCTTCGCGGAACAACCCTAGCGACTCCCCACGCCGCAGAATATCGTCCAGCGCCCGGATGATGTTCTGGCTCTTGGCCTGGATCGAATCGGATTGTTTGACGTTCTCGCCGTTGTGGATGTTTTCGATGCACACGATCCGCACGAAATCGACATTGCGGTCATGGTGATCGAAGGTGAACTCAACAACCCGGTGGATGGCCTCTACCGGTTCGAGTTCGCCCAGATTCAACTGGCTTTCGGTGGTGCGGATATCGCCGTAGAGTTTTTCCAGCACTTCAACGTACAGCTGCTCCTTGCTACCGAAGTAGTAATAGATCATCCGTTTCGACGTCTTGGTGCGCTCGGCGATGGCATCGACCCGTGCCCCGGTCAACCCATAGGCAACGAACTCGACGATGGCCGCCTGCAGGATATCCTCGCGGGTTTTCTCCGGATTGTTCTTGCGGCTCTTGCGCAGCACATCGACTGGCTCGATGGCCGCGGAGTCGGCAGTTTTTTTCATTATTCGCTCACGACCACGGTTGAATCCCGGATTATGAAGCTCGTAATGGATGGAGGGAAGCTGCGAAGCACTCCTGTGCTGCGCAGCCCGGTATCAAGGGTCAGAGACGTGCCTGACGCGCCGCCACATTACGGGCCTTGGCCATGGCCGCCAGCCGTACCGGAACATTGGCCGCGCCATAACCGACATAATCGTTCTTGCGTTGCAGAATCTCGAAGAAGAAACGCCCGTCGAAGGCATCGGTGTAGACATGGAACAGTTCGCCGCCCTGTGCATCGCGGTCGTACAGCACGTTGTAATAGGCCAGCTCGCTGAGGAACTCGTCATCAAAGTCGAAGCGTGCGGCCAGGTCATCGTAATAGTTGAGCGGGATGTCCAGCAAAGGCACGCCTGCCTCCTTGGCACGACGGACTTCGGCAAAGATGTCTTCGCACGAGAACGCGATGTGATGCACGCCGGAGCCACGATAACTCGACAAGGCATGGGAAATCGCGGTGTTGCGATTTTCCGAAATGTTCAGCGGCAAGCGAATCGTGCTGCAACGGCTGCGCAATGCACGGCTTTTGACCAGCCCGTAAGGATCGGGAAGCACCACTTCGTCATCGGCCTCGAAATCCAGCAGGCTCTTGTAGAACAGCACCCAGCTATCGAGACTGTCTGCCGGTAGCGCCATGGCCATGTGGTCAATGCGCTGCAGGCCGCCCTGATCTCTGGTTTTGGGATCGACGACAAAATCGATGTCATAGATCGACTGGCCAGGCTCCGCGCCCTGGACCAGATAGATCAGGCTGCCATCGGGCGCACGCACTGAAGGGATTTCCCGCTCGTTCGGCCCGACCAACCCACGGTAGGGTTGGCCCTTGAACGCTCGCGCACGCTCCAGCGCCCTGTTGCCATCATCCACTCGCAAGGCAGTGGCGCACAACGAAGGGCCATGGGCCTCGAAAAAGCTGTGGGCAAAGGAATAGGGTTCAGCATTGAGCACAATCTTGATATCGCCCTGCCCCAGCAGGCTCACAGCCTTGGAACGGTGCTGCCCCAAGCGCGCAAAACCGAGGCGCTCCAGCCAGCCGGACAAGCGCGCGCCCTGCGTTTCATCAACCGCGAACTCAAGAAACTCGACGCCACTGTAGGTGCTGGCAGGCGGCGGGTTGAAGAGGATTTCGGAAGCAACCGGTTCGGCCTCCCGGGCCAGGAGTTGGCGGGTTTTTTCTTCCAGGTAGAGCAAGGAGCGAAAACCGTCAGCAGCGTTGGCACGTGTCGGTGCAGCCCGAAAACCGTCGTTGAAGACTTCCAGCGACAGAGGGCCGGTGTAACCACTGCGCAGGATCGGGGCCAGAAAGCCCGGCAGGTCGAACTCGCCTTGCCCGGGGAAGCAGCGAAAATGCCGGCTCCACTCCAGCACGTCCATGGCCAGGATCGGCGCATCGGCCATTTGCACGAAAAAGATCTTGTCGCCGGGAATCTGTGCAATGGCACTTGGATCGCCCTTGAGTGACAAGGTGTGGAAGCTGTCGAGCAATACACCCAGCGCCGGGTGATCAACCTGACGTACGAGATTCCAGACCTGTTGCCAGGTATTTACATGGCGCCCCCAGGCCAGGGCTTCATAGCCCACCCGCAGGTTACGCGCACCGGCACGCTCGGCCAGCAGGCTCAGGTCATCCAGCAGGATATTTTCATCGCCCACCGAATCGGCGGCGGCATTGCTGCAGACCAGCACCAGGTCGGTGCCCAGTTCCTGCATCAGATCGAACTTGCGTTCGGCACGATCGACATTACGCTGAAGGCGGTCACGACGGCAGCCTTCAAAATCACGAAACGGCTGGAACAAGGTGATGGCGATGCCCAGGTCGGCGCAGATCTGCCTGACGTTGCGCGGGCTGCCGTCGTAATACAAAAGGTCGTTCTCGAAAATCTCTACCCCATCGAAACCCGCTGCAGCAACGGCTTCGAGCTTTTCCGGCAGAGTACCGCTCAGGGATACGGTGGCAATAGAACGCTGCATGCTTTGAGCTCCTGGATGAGCACAACCTCTTCGGGTCGTGACTGGACAGCACCGCATTCTAGGCCTGACTCGGCCTCATTCAGGGGTGCGAGTAAAGTATTTCCCTGTCAAAATGCCAGATCAACAGAAAGTGTACGAACCGGTTAGTTTTGCGTTCGATTATCGAACAAAAGCCATTTTCCTCGATTGACGCTGTTTCGATCAGTCCTCACCATCTGCCACACATTACAGGATCACCTCGTGTCTGTTTTCCGCTTCACGGCAACAACCCCATAACAATTTCAAAAAACAGGAATATTGCTCATGTCGACCCTCCTTGCGCCGTCCGCCCCCATCTCGATACGCCATACCCGGTCACTGGACCGACGATACCTGTCGGTCGTTCCCACGACCCGACCCATCGACGCCTGAATCAACCCAGCGCACTCGAAGGGTTCAACCTGTAAGATGCTGGCCCGTCAAATCGTCCAGAAGATGCCCGTGCGTAAATGGCCACTGGCATAACGATTCAACGACGTCACTTTTTTACATGTACAGCGCCTGAGTCGAGTGGACTTCTCAAGTCCGACTGTAGCGAACTGCACAGTCTTGGAACGGATGGTTAGAACATCATGATCAACACCCAAACCAACCCCGTCGCCCGGGCTGCCCGGGCGGGCATCGGCGAAAAGATTCGTGGTGCCATGGCTGTAGGCAAGACCCGCTGGGGCATGCTTGCCCTGGTGTTCTTCGCCACCACCCTGAACTACATCGACCGTGCAGCCCTTGGTGTCATGCAGCCAATCCTGGCCAAGGAAATGAGCTGGACGGCGATGGACTACGCCAATATCAACTTCTGGTTCCAGGTCGGCTATGCGGTGGGCTTCGTGCTGCAAGGCCGGTTCATTGACCGGGTCGGCGTCAAGCGCGCCTTTTTCCTGGCCGTGCTGCTGTGGAGCCTGGCAACCGGTGCCCACGGCCTGGCAACTTCGGCTGTCGGTTTCATGGTCTGCCGCTTCATTCTGGGCCTGACCGAAGCCGCCAACTACCCGGCCTGCGTCAAGACCACACGCCTGTGGTTCCCGGCAGGTGAACGCGCAGTGGCCACCGGCATCTTCAACGCCGGGACCAACGTCGGCGCCATGCTGACGCCTGCTCTGTTGCCATTGATCCTGACTGTCTGGGGCTGGCAGGCTGCATTCGTGGCCATGGGCTCGCTCGGTCTGTTCTGGGTCATCATCTGGCGCCTGAAGTATTACAACCCGGAAGAACACCCGACCCTGCGCAAGAGCGAACTGGACTACATCAATCAGGAAGTCGAACCTGAGCCGGTCAAGGTGCCCTTCTCGCAGATCCTGAAAATGCGCGGCACCTGGGCGTTCGCAGTGGCCTACTCGCTGACTGCGCCTGTGTTCTGGTTCTACCTGTACTGGCTGCCGCCGTTTCTCAACCAGCAATACAACCTGGGTATCAGCGTCACGCAAATGGGTATTCCGCTGATCCTGATCTGGCTGACTGCCGACGTCGGCAGCATCGGTGGTGGCATCCTGTCTTCCTGGCTGATCGGACGTGGCGTACGGGCAACCACCGCACGCCTGATATCGATGCTGATCTTCGCCATCACCATCTGTAGCGTGATCTTCGCCGCCAATGCCAGCGGATTGTGGATCGCCGTACTGGCCATCTCGGTGGCAGTGGGTGCGCATCAGGCGTGGACAGCGAATATCTGGAGCCTGGTGATGGACTACACGCCCAAGCACATGATGAGCACTGTATTCGGCTTCGGCGGGATGTGTGCGGCTATCGGCGGGATGTTCATGACCCAGTTGGTCGGCGCGGTACTGACTGCCACCAACAACAATTACAACGTGCTGTTCACCATGATCCCGGCGATGTACTTCATTGCCCTGACCTGGATGTTCTTCATGGCACCACGCAAGGTGCCGAAGATCAGCGAGCAATAAAAATCAGTTTTAAGGCTGGGGTCACAATCCGTGGGAGTGGCCTTGGCCGCGACAGCCCGGTTTCAGGCGCTGAAAATGTGTTGCCTGTAAGCTGGTCGTCGCGGCCAAGGCCACTCCCACAAGTGCCTGTCTGCCTTGAATCACCCCTTGCTACGCTGCTGCCACGCTGCCGCAAGCCCGCTCAGACAGATGATCACGATACCGACCTGTGCAATGGGTGACGGCATGTGGTCGAAAACCATAAACCCCAGCAAGCCTGCAAAGACAATCTGGCAGTAACTGAACGGCGCCAGGATCGCCGGGGCGGTGAAGCGGAACGCCTGGGTCAGCAGCAAATGAGCGGACATCCCGCACGCCCCCAACGCCAATAGAAACGGCCAGTGCTTGAGTTCAGGCGTCTGCCAGAAAAACGGCACCAGCGCGCTCATCAGCAAAGTGTTGAACAGGCCGGCAAAGAAATTGCTGGTGGTCGGGCTGTCGTATGGGCTGACCAGTCGGGTCAACAACTGGTACACCGCAAAACACAAGGCCGAAGACAGCGGCAGCAGAATCGCTGGCGTAAACAGTTCACCGCCCGGGTGAATGATCACGATGACCCCCGAGAACCCCACCACGACCGCAACCCACTGACCGCGGGTGACACGCTCCTTCAACAGCGGCACCGACAATGCCGTGACCAGCAACGGCGCAAGGAAGTTGACCGCCGTGGCTTCGGCCTGCGGGATGAACATCAGGCTGCTGGTAAACAACAGGCTGGTGCCCAGCAGGGCCAACGCACGCAAGACCTGAAAACCCGGTCGCTTGGTACGTAACACACGCAGCCCTGCCGACGGCACGAAGATGAACGCCATGAGCAGCGTATGGACCAGATAGCGGGCCCAGACCACCAGAATGATCGGATAGAAGCCGGAAAGGTACTTGGAAAGCGTGTCATGGCTGGCGAACAGAAAAGTCGCCAGCAGGATCAGGCCAATCCCCTTGAGGGGTTGATTGACACCGGATAGCGGCGTGCTGGTAGTGCTCATCGGGCTTCCTTGTTCAGGCATGCAACTGAATATTCACGCGCCTCGGTCAGAGGGCTCGCAACCGTTTTTTGAGTGAGCATCGCAGGCGCAAACCGGGACGTCTTGTTAAAATGTTCTAACCAGTTAATTTTTGGTCGATAATCGCACAGAATAGAGTTTTTCCAATTGCAGCCACTTCTTTGGTCTTTACTATCAGAGCCAGTTGTACTGCCCACATAATGATAAGAAGGCTCCTACCTCATGCGCTTGAAATCCAACTGCAAAATCCTTTGCGGCTTTTCTGCGGCTATCACAGCCAGTCTCGCTCCCACCCTCACCCAGGCCGCAGGCTTCGTCGACGACGCCAAGGTGGGCTTGAACCTACGCAACTTCTTTATCAACCGCAACTTCGTCGACCCGGACAACGCCCAGAACGGCGCCCAGGAATGGACCCAGAACTTCATTCTCGACGCCCGCTCCGGCTTCACTCAAGGCACCGTCGGATTTGGTGTCGATGTACTGGGGATCTACTCCCTCAAGCTTGACGGCGGCAAAGGTTCGGGCGGTACACAACTGCTGCCGATTCATGATGACGGACGCCCCGCCGATGATTTCGGACGACTGGGCGTCGCGGCCAAGGCGCGTTTCTCCAAGACCGAACTGAAAGTCGGCGAATGGATGCCGGTGCTGCCCATCCTGCGCTCCGACGATGGCCGCTCGCTGCCTCAGACCTTCCGTGGCGGCCAGATCACCTCGAAGGAAATCGACGGCCTGACACTCTACGGCGGCCAGTTCCGCGCCAATAGCCCACGCAACGACGCGAGCATGGAAGACATGTCGATGCAGGGTCGCGGAGCGTTCACCTCCGACCGCTTCAACTTTGGTGGCGGCGAATACACCTTCAACGAAAAACGCACCCTGGTCGGGCTCTGGTATGCCCAGCTTGAAGACATCTACCAGCAACAATATCTCAACGTGGTCCATAGCCAGCCGCTGGGCAGTTGGGTGCTGGGTGCCAACCTCGGCTACTTCAACGGCAAGGATGACGGTCGTTCGCTGGCCGGCGACATGGACAACAAGACCTGGTCGGCCATGCTCTCGGCCCGCCATGGCAGCAACACCTTCTACATCGGCTTGCAGAAAGTCAGCGGTGACAGCGCCTGGATGCGGGTCAATGGCACCAGTGGCGGCACCCTGGCCAACGACAGCTACAACTCCAGCTTCGAAAACGCCAAGGAAAGATCCTGGCAACTGCGCCATGACTACGATTTCGCCGCACTCGGCCTGCCCGGCCTGACCCTGATGAACCGCTATATCAGTGGCGAGAACGTGCACACCGGCACCATCACCAATGGCGAAGAATGGGCTCGGGAATCGGAACTGGCCTATGTCTTCCAGAGCGGCTCGCTCAAGAACCTGTCCTTCAAGTGGCGCAACTCCAGCATGCGCCGTGATTACAGCACCAACCAGTTCGATGAGAACCGTCTGATCATCAGCTATCCGTTGTCGCTGCTCTGATAGAAAAAGGCCGCCAGGGAAAAACCTGGCGGCCTTTTCATGAGCCCGACATCACTCCTTGTTCAACGACTCCACACCCATCTCGTCCCACACTTCTTCAGCAAGGTGGAACGTCGCATTGGCTGCCGGAATCCCGCAGTAGATCGCACTCTGCATCAGCACTTCCTTGATCTCGTCACGGGTCACGCCATTGTTTTTGGCGGCCTTGAGATGCAGACGCAACTCCCCTTCGCGATTCATGCCGATCAGCATGGCGATGGTGACAAGGCTGCGGGTATGACGCGGCAAACCAGGGCGAGTCCAGATATCACCCCAGGCATGGCGGGTGATCATCTCCTGAAACTCCTCGTTGAACGGGGTCAGTTTTTTCAGGCTGTTATCGACATGAGTATCGCCGAGCACCGCACGACGAACCTGCATGCCGGCCTGATAGCGTTCTTCTTCGTTCATTGCTTGATCCTTGTGTATTCGGCCACGGCACGTTCGACCCAGAGTCGGGCCTGACCAAGGTAATGGGCCGGATCGAGCAGGCGATCCAGCTCCTGGGATGACAATTGGGCAGAGACTTGCGGATCCTCGCCCAGCACCTGACGCAGATGCACGCCCTGCTGGACTGCCCGACGACAGTTCTGCTCGACCAGATGATGCGCAGCGTCACGACCAATACGCTGAGCCAGAGCAATGCTGACGGCTTCAGCCAGCACCAGCCCGCGAGTGGAATCCAGATTGGCCAGCATGCGCGGCTCATCGACTTCAAGCCCGGGCACGACCTGCAAAGCCTGTTGCAACGAACCGGACACCAGGCAGCAGAGTTCCGGCAAGGTTTCCCATTCGGCATGCCACAGGCCAAGGCTGCGTTCGTGTTCCTGAGGCATGGCCGCGAACATCGTGGCAACCAGCCCCGGCGCGCGGGTTGCCGCGCCGATCATCACCGCGGCACCCACCGGATTGCGCTTGTGGGGCATGGTCGAAGAGCCGCCCTTGCCTGCCGCAGCGGGCTCGAACACTTCGCCCACTTCAGTCTGCATCAACAGGCTGATGTCCCGGCCAACCTTGCCCAGGCTGCCGGCGATCATTCCCAACAGGCTGGCGAACTCCACCAGACGGTCACGCTGGGTATGCCAGGGTTGCTCGGGCACACTCAACTGCAACTCGCCCGCCAAAGCCTCGGCCACCGCAAAAGCTCGATCACCCAAGGCCGCCAGACTGCCGGAAGCGCCACCGAATTGCAGACACAGCAGGCGTGGTTTGATTTCGTCCAGGCGCTGGCGATGCCGGGTCACCGCCCCCAACCAGCCAGCGATCTTCATGCCCAGCGTCACAGGGGTCGCCTGTTGCAGCCAGGTGCGCCCGGCCAGTGGCGTCTGTGCATGACGCTTGGCCTGCTCGGCAAGAGCGTCGGCCAGTTGCTCCAGATCACGCTCCAACAGGTCAATGGCACGGCGCACTTGCAGGACCAGCCCGGTATCCATCACATCCTGACTGGTGGCGCCCATATGCACGTAACGTTCGGCTTCAGGGTTACGCAGGGCAATCTGCTTGCCCAAGACCTTGACCAGCGGAATCGCCGAGTTGCCCGCATTACCGATGGCAATCGCCAGCGCATCGAAATCGAACAACTCGGCTCGGCAGCTTTCACCAATATCGGCCACGACTTCACCGGGAATCAGGCCAACCTGCGCCTGAGCCCTGGCCAGTGCGGCCTCGAAATCCAGCATGCCCTGCACTCGCCCGGCGTCGGAGAAAACCTCGCGCATTCGAGACTGAGTGAAATAGGCATCGAAAAGTTGATTGCTCGGTCTGTTCACATCACCGCTCCAGGTAAAAAATCAGGTGGCGTCCGCATGGCTGACCCAGCCCTTGATCAGGATCGCCAACGCCGCCAGCGCGGCCGGGATCACCAGCGCGGTCAGGACCTGCTCGAAACTCCAGCCCAACCCCAGCAAGGTCGCACCGGCCCAGGCACCAAGAATGGCACCAAAGCGACCGATGCCCAGCATCCATGAAACGCCCGTGGCGCGGCCCTGAGTCGGATAGAACCGGGCAGCCAGCGAAGGCATCGCCGACTGCGCGCCATTGATACACATGCCCGCCATCAGAACGAGCGTCGCCAGCAGCGCGACATTGTGCAGGCTCTGCCCGACCAGCCAGGCGAAGACACCGGCCAGCGCATAGGCCACACCAATGACCTTGTGCGGATTGAAACGGTCCATGGCCCAACCGACACCCACAGCACTGAGCACACCGCCAAACTGGAACAAGGCACCAATGAATGCCGACTGCTCCATGCTCGCGCCGCTGTCACGCATCAAGGTCGGCAACCAGCTGGTCAACAGATAAACGATCACCAGCCCCATGAAATAGGTCAGCCACAACAACAGGGTGCCGGCGCTGTAAGTGCCGGAAAAAATCACTTTCAGCACATTGCGGCTGCTGACGGTCTTTTGTTCCGGAACGCTGAACTCACTGGCTTCGGCCACCTCATGCGGCGCAATAGGCGACAGAACCTTGCGAACCCTCTCGGCACCACGATTGCGTACCACCAGAAAACGCGCAGATTCCGGCAGCCAGACCATCAGCACCACCGCCAACAGCAACGGCAGAATACCGCCGAGCATCAACAGGCTATGCCATCCCAGGCTGGGAATCATTTTGGCCGAGACAAAACCGCCGCACGCCATGCCCAGATTGAAACCACAGAACATGCTGGTGACCAGCAGAGACTTGAGGCGTTCCGGGGTGTATTCGGACAGCAATGTGGTGGCGTTGGGCATTGCCGCACCCAGCCCCAGGCCGGTCAGCAGACGCAGCACCAACAACTGATCGATATTGCTGCTGTAGGCCGAGGCCAGGCTGAACAGCCCGAATACAAACACCGCGACAACCAGCACAACCTTGCGCCCGAAACGGTCAGCCAGCGGCCCCGACCCCAGTGCGCCAAACACCATGCCGATCAGGGCAGCGCTCATGACCGGCCCCAGACTGGAACGGTCAATGCCCCAATCCTGACTCAACGCCGGGGCGATAAACCCCATGGCCGCCGTATCCAGACCGTCGAGAAAAACAATCAGAAAGCACAACGCAACAATGCGCCACTGATACCTGGACAGTGGCTGACTGTTGATGAAGACCTGCACGTCGAGCGTGCCCTTGGCGGGCTCGCGAGCTGAAAGCGTCATGGATGTTTCCTTTTATTTTTATAAGGTCGCCAGCCAATGCTGGCGCCGTACAACGCACGCAGTGACGCTTTGTTCAAAAGTCGAAAAACACCGTTTCGTTCGCGCCCTGAATATAAATATCGAAACGGTAGGCCAGCTGGCCATCGACGCTGCAACGCCGGGCAACGAGGGTTTCGCGGCGTGGCGGCTGCTCGATCAGGTTCAGCACCGGATCGACCGCATTGGCCTGAGGCTCATCGTCGAAATACAGCCGCGTCTGCAAGTGGATATTGATACCTCGGGCAAACAGCGAAACGTTGATATGAGCCGCCATCGGCACTCCGGCGGCGTTACGCACGACACCCGGCTTGATGGTCTTCAACGTCCAGAGGCCATCATCGCCCGTCGCGGTGCGACCAAAGCCGTTGAAGGGCTTGTCGGCTGCGTAGACGTTGTCATAGATGCCATTGTGATCGGCCTGCCAGAACTCCAGAAACGCATCGCGAATCAAGTGGCCGTTGCCATCGTAGACATTCCCCAGCAACAGGATGTGCTCACCCGCTGCACCGGGCTTGGCCATCTCGTTCCAGATTTCCAGCTCGCGGGTCGGGTTACCGGCTATTTCCAGCGCCAGACCGATATGCACATAAGGGCCAGCGGTTTGCGAAGGCGTTTCCTGCAACAGTTGAACGGGCATGTCGAAACCTCCTCAGCAGTTTTCAAAGTGAGTCTTGCGCTGGCCGCGCAGAACGATATCAAAGCGATAAGCCAGGCAATCCATCGGATTGCCCATGCCGAGGTCAAGCCTGGCGATCAGGCTCTGGACCGCATCGGGGTTGGTAATCGACTTCACGATCGGGCAGATCGGAATCAACGGATCGCCCTCGAAATACAGCTGGGTGATCAGCCGCGTGGCAATCGAAGGGCCGCTGACCGAAACATGGATATGCGCAGGACGCCAGTCATTGGGACCGTTGCGCCATGGGTACGGACCGGGTTTGACGGTGCGGAAGCTGTAGTTGCCTTCACTGTCGGTCAGGGTCCGGCCGACACCGCCGAAATTGGGGTCGATGGGTGCCAGATAGCTGTCGCGCTTGTGACGATAGCGGCCACCGGCATTGGCCTGCCAGATTTCCACCAGCGTGTGCGGAACCGGCTTGCCGTACTGATCGCAGACCCGACCGGCGACGATGATGCGCTCACCGATGGGCAAGCCACCATTGTTGAAGTTGAGCAACAGATCGTTGTCATGCTGACCGAACTTCAGGTGTGAAAAATCCGGGCCACTGGCTTCGGAAACGGACTGCGGAATGCTGACCAGCGCCTGGCGCGGCGAGCGCAGGATCGAGGTCTTGTAATCGGGTGTCAGTGCTTTGGGATGCCAGTTACGATCCCGAATGACGAAGCGGCTATTGTCCGCGACAGACATGGCGTTCTCCTTGTTCTTTTTATGGAGAGCGCAAGTGTCCATCACTTGCGCTGCAGGCTGCGGCGAAGTGTCGCGTGATAGTACTTAATCGAAAATTGAAAATATTTGCAGCATCCATAACCAAATGGTTATGTATATCGCCCGTCACGATACGCCTCGCCCACCCCGCGCAATTCGTCCACGCACCACTGGGCAGCCCGCGATAACGGCAAGGCGGGATTACTGCACAGGCCCACGGAGCCACCCGGCTCGCGAATCCCCATGTCCAGTTCCACCAGGGTGCCGCTCTGCAATTCCTGAAGCACGGCATCCAGCGGCGCAATCCATATCGCATTGCTGCACTGTACATAACGCCGACTCAGGGTAAGCGACAGGGTTTCCAGACGCTGGCGTGGCGGCTGAATGCCGTATTGCACGAACAGACTGTCGGCGAACTTGCGGATGGTGGTGCCTGCCAGCGGCAGGACCAGAGGGAAACTCTCCAGGCTTTCGCGCTTGAGCGGTGCAGCCAGCAACGGATGATCGTTGCGCACCACCAGCGTCATCGACTCGTTGTACAGATGCTCGAAAGTCAGGCCCTGAATCTGCGGACTATCGGTCATGCGCCCTACGACCAGATCCAGTTCCCCGACCCGCAACTGCGACAGCAGATAGGCGCTGGGGCCGGTCATCACGCTGACGACCAGAGCCGGATGCCGCTCGTGCAGCTTGGTGATGACTTCAGGCACCAGCAGGCTTTCAGCGGTAGACAGCACGCCCAGCCGGGCCGTGACCGTTTCATGCTCCCCCGAACGCAGGCTACTGACGCCTTCACGCAACGCCTGCACACTCGGCCCGGCAAAACGCATGAACGCCACGCCCGCCTCAGTCAGGGCAGCGCCGCTCTTGCTACGCACGAAAAGCGTGGTTGCCAGCAGGGTTTCCAGCTCCTTGAGGCTCTTGGACAGTGCGGGCTGACTGATTGCCAGTGCATCGCAAGCCCGAGCCAGACTGCCCTGGCGTGCCACTTCAAGAAAGCACACCAGATGACGAAACTTGATTCGGGTATCGATATTCAATGCGCATCGGGCCTTTTGAAGTTAGGAGTGAAGCTGCTTATCTGCTGAGGAAAAACGCTACCTGTTCGCTATCGAAGGGCCAGTCCAGTTCGGCCCCGGTATCGACGCGCCGCAACACAGGAATCCGCAGGCCATAATCTTCAAAAAAAGCCTCGTTTTCGGCGATATCCACCAACTCGACCAGCAGGCCATGCTCGACCAATGGAAGCAGAATCGCTTCAGCGACCTCACACAGATGGCAACCCAAGGTACCGAACAATTGGCATTCGGGAGGCATGGAAAACATCCTCTGGGATAGAAATGACGTAGGCCGACCATTCTAGGACTGTTGATGTTTCAACGCGAGTTGTCTTGCGGGTCTCGCCATTCCGGCTGCCTGAAAGCCTCCTCGGAGCCGGACATCTTCGTTGAGATCCGGTCGAGCAGTTTTTCGGCGTTGTACTTGGTGGTCGTGCTGCTGATAGCAATGACCAACAGCCCGGCAAAAACGGCGCTTGAAGGAATCCGTGTGCCGGAATGGTTTTCCAGACAGGCCAGGAATGCGCAAGCGGCCAGAGAACCCAACAAGGCACCGGCGACCGCTTCGGGCAGAGGATGAATGAAGGGCGCCACGCAATAGACGCTGAACAACCAGCCCAGCAGCAATCCCATGGCCGCTGCTGGCCAGCGCAACCGGTGACGAATCTGCCGGGCCAACAGGCTCAAGCCGACCGTCAACACCAGACAGGTATTCATGGCATGACCGCTGAGGACATAGACTCCCAGACTGTCCAGCGCCACGCCCCAGCCCTTGAACAGGATCTTGCTGGCAACCACGGTCGAGTACGCCACCAGCAAGGTCAGGCCCCACAACAGCGCCGCCGTTCTGGATCGGGTTGCCCAGAGCCAGCCTCCAATGACCAGAGCGGCCGGAAGCATGATCGTGATGCCGCCGTAGGGCGTAAGTGTCTGCAAGCCCATCGGCAAGGTTCCTGATCATGGCGTCTCAATGACCGCGCATCACAGCAGAAACCCATGGCTCCTCGCCAGACATGATTTTCTATGAGCCCACCATCCGGGCGTCATTTCTAAAGCGCCGTTTACAGAATTCGTTGGCACGGTCGAGGACCGGCTTCTCGAAGCAGCGATAGCCCACCCAGCCATAACACACCACGGCAGCCATCATCAGCACCGCAAAGAACAGGTTGTCCAGATAGCTTTGCGGCCATGCGCCCACCCAATGCCAGACCCGACCTATCACGCCCAGCACCAGCAGATGCGACAGATAAACCGTATAGGACATATCGCCTACGGCAATCAGAAACCGGGGCATTGCGATTTTCTTGCGTCGTTCCAGCAATGCAAGGCTCAACACCAGTCCGCCGAATGTCGCCCCGACGGCCAGCATGCGTAACAAACCCTGGCTGTCGTAGAGACGATAGACACCGATCAGGGGCATGCCCACCAACGCAATGACCAGCAACAGCCAGAGCGCCGCAGTCGGCACACGCGAGCTGTGTGGCCCATAGAAGAACAGCGCCAGCGCCACACCGATGATGAATTCCAGCGAATAGGGATGCAGGATGATCTTCAGCGCCGGTGAGTAGTCTTCCCAGTTCTCCAGGGCATTGAACACCACGATGACCAAGGCCCAGATCGCCAGCAACACTGGCAGGCTTCGCTCCCGGAACCACAGGAAGCCGGAAAACATCAGGTAAAACCACAGCTCGAACACCAGCGACCAGGCCACCATCACCAGCAGGACTTTATCGTTGGGCAGCAACAGAAAGGACATCAGCAGATTGGATGAACCATGGCCGCTGTTGACCAGACCGGGCATGGCCAGATACACCCCGAGGGTGATCAAGAAATACAGCCAGTAGGTCGGGTAGATTCGCGAAACACGGTTGAACAGAAAGCGCTGAGCCTCGACGCTGTTCTGGAAACGCCCGCGACTGACAATCACCATCACAAAGCCGCTGATCACAAAGAACAGATCGACGCCCAACTGGAAAAATTCGAGAAAAGGCGGCAGAAGAATATCGCCCCCGGAAAACTTTTCCTCCAATGACATCATATGGAACAGCACGACGCCCAACACCGCCACGCCCCTGAGCCCTTGCAGGGAATACAGCCGCTCCATGCCTTTCTCCATTACTGACCACCGTTGCTCCATGGCAACGCAGTACTCGATTACCGACCCCACAATTCGATAGAGAGCATAGCCAAGCGTGGAAATTATGAAACCCCGGGCTCATGCCGTTCAGTTGCACCTGTAGGGAAGCAATCCGACAGGGGCAAGGCACAATCACGCAAAATCTTCGACAATGCATTACCTTTGTTCTGGTCAGTTGCATCGACGCCCGCCTGCATCCCGGGCAGCACACGCCAAATTAGCGCGCTCGCCCCCGATGGCGCACCAACATAAGTCAAAAGCTGCTGCGCCCGGGCTGGACGCGGCAATTGAAATGAACCTTCACGAATCCGCTGCACTCGAAACATCCATACGCCACCTGACGGAGAAAAACATGGCTCGCCAAACAGCACAGAATGCTCAAGAGATATTGATGGCAGATTTTCAGACTCTGGTCGCCGACACCGAAAAACTGCTTGAGCACACCGCCACACTCGCCGGTGATCAGGCAGACGAGCTACGCAATCAGATCCACGAGAGCCTGTTGCGTGCCCGCGAAACCCTGAAGCTGACCGAAGAATCCCTGCGCGAACGCGGTCAGGCAGCCGTTACCGCCACGGAAGATTATGTCCAGAACAATCCATGGCAATCGGTGGGTATCGCTGCCGGTGTCGGGTTCATCCTGGGCCTGCTGGCCACGAGGCGCTGATCCCATGAGCCTCGGAACTGAATCAGGGTCGCCCAAGGCTGACCAGGGCTCTTCACCGCGGCGCCTGGGCGCTGCATTTCTTGGCTTGCTGCACAGCCATGTCGAACTGTTCGGGATCGAGTTGCAGGAACAGAAAGCCCGCACCTTGAGCCTGCTGCTGTTCGCCGGGCTGGCACTGGTATTTGCCCTGTTGCTGTTGACCGGACTATCGGCACTGCTCCTGATCATTCTGTGGGACAGCTATCGTCTGGCCGGCATCATTGGCCTGTGCTCGTTCTATTTCCTGGCAGCGGTGTTCTGTGGATTGCGCCTGAAAGAGGCAATCTTCGACGAGTCTTCGCCCTTCAGTGCGACCCTCGAAGAACTGGCCAACGACCGTGAGCGATTGATGCCATGAATGAACCGAAGTCGCACAGCGGCAATACCCGGCGTGAACTGCGCAAGGCGCTGATTCGCCTGCGCATGGAAATGCATCGCCAGGAAATACGTCACGAGTCGGCACACCTGCTACAGCCCTTGCAACGGGTGCGCGGCCTGAAAAACGACTGGCAAGGCGCCCTGGGCATCAAGCATGCGCCCCTGTGGGGAATGGGTGCCGTCGCCCTGTTGGGTTTCTTCAGTGGACGAGGGGCCAAAAGCGGACAGACCAGCGCCCTGAGCCGCATGGTCAAACTGGGGGTCACCTTGTTGCCCCTGCTCAAGGTCGCACTGCAAAACCGTACGGGCAAACACTGACCTGCGTTTGGCTACATTCTTGCAACATATGTAACAAGTGCCCGCCCCGAATCTGATTCGGGGCGCGTCTTGGTGCTGTGTAAGTAAGGAGAAATATGTGAAAGGGCAACCCCTTGCCTGCTTTCAGCCATTCATCGATACCGCTACCGGCCGCATTGCCGGTGTTGAAGCTCTGGGAAGAATTCGTAAGGAAAACGGCCAGCTGGAATCGGTCGGCCCGTTGTTCTCTGACCCGAAAGTGCCTGCCGCCGACCTGCGTCACCTTGACCGGATGATCAGGGACAATGCCCTGAGCCGTTTGCATGAAGCGCCCGATGACTGGTTTCTGAGCCTGAATATCTCGCCCCGCTGGATCAGCCGTCTTCGACCCGGACAAGCCCTCCCCAGCCTTGAGCAGTTGTATCGACACAACGTTCCTCCTGAACGCATCGTGTTTGAAATAACCGAACTGGGCGGTGACAGCCAGCGGCTGACCGATGTTGTCGCACGCTATCGCGAGGCCGGAGCCCGTATCGCCATTGACGACTTCGGTGCCGGTTACTCGCAACTGGACCGCGTGCTGGCCCTGCAACCGGACATTCTCAAGCTCGACATGCGCCTGTTCCAGGCCGCAGCACGGGGCGGCCCCAGCAGTGATGTGGTCAAGGCTCTGGCCCTGATGGCAGAAAAGACCGGTTGCTGGATCATTGCAGAAGGCGTGGAAACCGAGGCCGAACTGAATTTCGCCCTGGAATGCGGCTCGCGCTATGTTCAGGGGTATCTGTTCGCCAGGGGTGAGCTGGACTTTTTTGCCGCCGATGCCTTCGTCAGGCAATTTGCAGAACTGCGAGATCGTTACGTCCTGCAAAAGGTCGCAGAGCGTGCCCGACTGATGGGGCTGCGCCAGCAACTGACACAACTGATGCAGCTCCTGCAACGCTGGGCAGAAAAGAAACTGCCGGTCAGCGATTTGCCACAAGTACAGAACTATCCGTGGCTGCTGCGTTTCTATCAATGCGACCGGCATGGCACCCAACTCACGCCAAACCTGGAATGGCTCGATGGTGCCTGGCACGCCGATGCACGATATCTGGGGCATAACTGGTCCTGGCGACCCTATTTCTATCACCTTCTGGCCGAAGGCTGGGACGAGCGCAGGCTGACCCTGTCCAACACCTATCGCGATGCGACAAGCAATCAGTATTGCCTGACCGCCGGGCAGTTCTTCGACAATGGCAACCGCCTGCTGCTGATCGATATCGACGCCGCCGGGATGTGACAGGCCTTGCGGTCCGACGACTGAACCGGGAAGCTAGGCCCGTCTCGAAAATAACGGAGTGAAAGCCTTGGATTGGCAGACCCTGCTTAACCGCGAACGACTCGGCAAGCCGCTGCATAGCCCTGAAGAACTGGGGCGCAGCCCTTTCCACAAAGACCATGACCGCATCATCTTCTCGGGTGCCTTCCGGCGTCTGGGGCGCAAGACACAAGTCCATCCGGTTTCGAGCAACGACCACATCCACACACGCCTGACCCACTCGCTGGAAGTCAGTTGCGTCGGGCGTTCGCTGGGTATGCGCGTTGGTGAAACCCTGCGCGGCGCCCTGCCCGACTGGTGCGACCCCAGCGACCTGGGCATGGTGGTGCAATCGGCTTGCCTGGCCCATGACATCGGCAATCCGCCGTTCGGCCATTCGGGTGAAGACGCGATCCGCAACTGGTTCAACCAGGCTGCCAGACGCGGCTGGCTCGATGCGATGAGCGAAACCGAGCGCAACGACTTCCTCAACTTCGAAGGCAACGCCCAGGGCTTTCGTGTCCTGACCCAACTGGAATATCACCAGTTCGACGGCGGCACCCGCCTGACCTACGCCACTCTGGGCACCTACCTCAAATACCCGTGGACCGCCCGGCACGCCGACTCACTGGGCTACAAGAAGCACAAGTTCGGCTGCTATCAGAGCGAACTGCCGATCCTTGAACAGATCGCCCATAAACTGGGCCTGCCACAACTGGAAGATCAGCGCTGGGCGCGCCACCCTCTGGTTTACCTGATGGAGGCCGCCGATGACATCTGCTACGCCCTGATCGACCTGGAAGACGGGCTGGAAATGGAGCTGCTGGACTACGCAGAAGTCGAGTCACTGCTGCTGGGGCTGGTAGGCGATGACCTGCCCGAAACCTATCGCCAACTGGGTCCCGGTGACTCGCGCCGCCGCAAACTGGCCATATTGCGCGGCAAGGCCATCGAGCACCTGACCAATGCCGCCGCCCGCGCCTTCGTTGAGCAGCAGGATGCCTTGCTGGCCGGTACGCTTCCCGGCGATCTGGTCGAGCACATGCATGGTCCGGCCAAGCGTTGCGTGCTGAACGCCAAGGACATGGCGCGCAAGAAGATTTTCCAGGACAAGCGCAAGACCCTGCATGAGATCGGTGCCTATACCACCCTTGAAATCCTGCTCAATGCCTTCTGCGGCGCGGCTGTCGAGCAATTCGGAGGACGTGCGCCATCGTTCAAGAACAGGCGCATCCTTGACCTGCTGGGCAATAACGCACCCGACCCCAAGGCACCCTTGCACACGTCATTCCTGCGCATGATCGACTTCATCGCCGGCATGACCGACAGCTATGCCACCGAAATGGCCAGGGAAATGACCGGACGCTCCGGGCAGATATGAAGTACCGACTGGCCGGACACACTCGATTCATGTGTCCGGTCATCACGGCCATGCACAACAACTTCAGAAAAGGCCTACACACAGGCCAAAAACGTCCTATCGCCTCCCCTTCACAGCTCCCCCAATAATCCAGCCACTTTAACTGCCGGACTGGCAAACGCCAGCGAGGCACTCTGCCGCCTTGCCGGAAACCCCATGTTTAAAAACGACTTGCGAATCCTGCTGGTAGAGGATCACCCCTTTCAACTGATCGCCACCCAGATCCTGCTGAACAACCAAGGATATTTCCTGCTGACTCCGGCCCTCAATGCCCTGGAGGCCATGGCCGCCATGGAGCGCAGCACGGAACCCTACGACCTTCTGCTGTGCGACCAGTGCCTGCCCGAGCACATGGGGTTCGACCTGATCGACGAGGCCTACAAGAAGGGTTTCATACGACAGGCCATCGTTCTGAGCGGCCTGGACCCGTCACATCTTCAAGAGCTGGAGCAACAGGCCATTGAGCGCGGGATTCCGCTGCTGGGTTGCCTGAGCAAGCCTCTGCACGGCCCAGACCTCTCCCGCCTGCTGGCCAGACTGCCCGGCCGCTGACTCCCGGGTTTTCAATATTCCGGCTCCAGCGTATCAAGACTGGCACTACGCCAGTGAATACACCTTTGCACTGTAGGCAACCGACGATTCCTGTGAAGGGTAATTCCCAAACGCAATAAACAAGATGAAACTCAATAACTGATCCGCACACTAGAACAGACTGTTTTTTTAAAAACTTAAATCCCGACGTGGGCTTTTACGTACTCCGATACTCTAATTACTGTAGGAACTTTCCTATATACACCTGCCGAGCGGGTCCATTCATGTGCCTGCCCGAACATCTGAGCTAAGGTGCGCGCTTTCTTCGCTGCTTGTATGGATTGAATTATGAACTCAGTTTTTATCATCGACGATCATCCCGTTATTCGCCTGGCCGTCAGGATGCTGCTGGAAAACGAAAACTATGAAGTGGTCGGCGAAACCGATAACGGCGTGGACGCCATGCAAATGGTCCGCGAATGCATGCCTGACCTGATCATCCTTGACATCAGTATCCCCAAGCTCGATGGCCTGGAAGTACTGGCCCGCTTCAACAGCATGGGCCTGTCATCGAAAATCCTCGTGCTGACCTCGCAAACCCCCACTATTTTCGCCATTCGCTGCATGCAATCCGGAGCAGCCGGTTATGTGTGTAAACAGGAAGACCTGAGCGAACTCCTGAGTTCTGTTAAAGCGGTATTATCCGGCTACAATTACTTTCCCAGTCAGGCATTGACCCCGGCCGTTCGCGAAGATGGCCAGCCCAGCGAAATAGAACTGTTCAAACTGGTGAATGATCGCGAATTGATGGTACTGCAATTATTTGCCCAGGGGCGCTCCAACAAGGAAATCGCCAAGGGCATGTTTCTCAGCAACAAGACCGTCAGCACTTACAAGACCCGACTCATGCAAAAGCTGAAAACAAAAACCTTGGTAGAACTTATCGAGATGGCAAAACGCAACGCGCTAGTGTGAGAACCCGGATGCCCAAGTGCTTTAAACATTTTCTGATACTGGCAACGAGCATATGCCTAGGCTGGAGCATACCTACCAACCTTGAGGCGGCGGACCACTACACCCTGCTCGGCCGTTCAAGCCCGACTCACATGGATGTGAAGCTGGACAGCGCCCAGTGGCAATGGGTACGTAGCAAGCGTGAACTGACTCTTGGCACATCGGCACCGGACTACCCGCCATTCGATATCACCATTTCCGGCAATGACTACGAAGGCATCACGGCCGATTACGCCAGCATCCTCTCGCGGGCACTGGACCTCCCCGTCAGGGTCCAGCGCTTTGAAAACCGTGAAGCCGCGATGAACGCGCTCATAACCGGCCAGATAGACCTCCTGGGAAGCGCCAATGGCTTTGAAGCCGTGGACCGCAACATCAGACTCTCAATACCCTACGCAGTGGACCAGCCCGTTCTGCTCGTGCGCTCAGGCGATACACGTTCATTGACCGACGGCCTGAAGGGCATGCGTCTGAGCATGGTCTATCACTACCTGCCCCTGGCCGAGGTTCAGGCGCTCTATCCCGATGCAATCCTGCAAACCTACCCCTCTTTTCAGAACGCCATCAATGCTGTGGCTTTCAATCAGGCCGATGTCTTTCTCGGCGACACCATTTCCACGCAATACATCATCAACAAGGGCTATCTGAACAATGTAAAAATGGCCAGTTTCGGCAAGCACGAAGCCAACGGCTTCAGCTTTGCCATCAGCAATGAAAACTCACCGCTACTGGGCATCGTCAATCAGACACTCAAGGCCATTCCGGTCGACGAGCGCATCGACATTTCCAAACGCTGGGGCGCCGGCATCGATATGCTGCTGACCGACCAGAAACTGCAACTGACCCAACGCGAAGAGCGCTGGATTGCCCGCCACCCGACAGTGCGCGTGGCCGTCAACGAAACCTATGCTCCCTTGACCTTTTACGACGCCAACGGCAATTTCCGGGGCATTACCGCAGACCTGCTTGAACTCGTACGCCTGCGTACCGGCCTGAAGTTCGAGGTGATACGCGCATCAAGCTCAAGCGACATGATGAACCAGGTGATTCAGGGGCAGGCAGACATGATCGGTGCCATGGCTTCAAGCGATGAGCGCGCAGACCTGTTCAGCTTCAGCCGTCCCTATATCGACAACTCCTTCGTCCTGATAACCCGCAAGGACCCGGACGCTCCGTCCTATCTGGAACAGATGGGCAAGATGCGTCTTGCAATCATCCAGGGCAGCCCGATACTGCCCTGGTTGCGACGCGAATACCCCGATGTTGTCGCGGTAGAAATCGATAACCCGTTCCAGGCGCTGGACATGCTTGCCACTGGCAAGGTCGAGGGCGCGATCACGTCTCTGCTCAGCGCAAACTACTTCCTGTCCTCAGGTGTATTCGAGGAACGGCTACAGATCACGGCCACCGTTGGCGAGGACCCGGCGCTTATTTCCATGGCCACCTCACGCAACGCCCTCGAACTCACCTCGATTCTCGACAAGGCCCTGACCAGCATTGCGCCACAGGACCTGGCAACCATCAATAACCGCTGGCGCTCGTATACGCCAGTCGGCGTCACATGGCACAACTACCAGCGCCTCATCTATCAGATCCTCACCGGCGCCGGCCTGCTGCTGCTCGGCCTGCTGGTCTGGAATGCCTACATGCGCCGCCAGATAAAACAGCGTGAGGCAGCAGAACGGGCGCTGGGCGATCAACTGGAATTCATGAGCGCGCTGGTCAACGGCACACCGCACCCGATCTACGTCCGTGACCGCGAAGGCTTGCTGCGCATGTGCAACGACAGCTACCTCAATGTATTCGAGGCCCGCCGTGAAAACATCATCGGCAAGAGCGCTACCGAAGGCGTGCTGAGCAATGCATTCGAGGCCAGTGAATACGCCGCCGACTACCAGCGCGTCATGGCCAGCGGCACGCCCTTGATTCTCGATCGGACCCTGCATATCGGCGAACGCCAGCTGACCATCTACCACTGGATATTGCCGTTTCGCGATTCCCTCGCCGAAGTGCAAGGCATCATCGGTGGCTGGATCGATATCAGCGAACGCCGTCAGTTGATCGAAGAACTGCAAGCAGCCAAGGAACTGGCCGACAATGCCAACCGGGCAAAGAGCACCTTTCTTGCGACCATGAGCCACGAAATCCGCACGCCCATGAACGCGATGAATGGCGCTATTCGTAGAATTCTTTAGAGTATGACCACATCGACCATTTTTGTAAAATGTACAGCCGGTTTACGATGCAAACGTACCAATATCCCCGTATTCGAACGGTAGCGGTGAACAACGAACAATGAAAATCAGCTTTGTGTAGCTCCGGGAATGATGTGCTGTGGGTCAGGTTCCTATGGGCGCATCAATGTGACATCATCCATGCTACGGTCGAACGCTCACTATCGAATGGAGTCATTATGCGGTTCAGAAGCTTAGGGAAGTGGGACAATCGCGAAGAATCAAAAGGACTAATATTTGTAGCGCAACTTATAGATGAGTTGATGTTTGACTATACGCTCGACACCTATAAGCCGTCTGCTATGAATACCGCACTACTAATAAAAGAGGCTGTAACAACCATTAAGGCAATTGATGCTGGTGTTGTGATGAAGCCGAATTTGGCTCATATCCTCAATGAACTTTGCGAAAATCTAAAATCTGATGAAGTCGCTCAGCGGATGATGACCGTGGACATAGAGGGCGTCACTACTATACTTCAAAGTCCTAAATCCTCTGATGGAAGCGTCGCCACAGTAATTGAATTGCTGATGCGTCAAGTACCTTTACATGATTACAAAGTCATGACTGAGGTTTTTATATTAGTCGAGTTGAGGACGTCTCAGGATAGGTCCAAACTAAGAAGGCTGACAAGGTCATATATAACTACACTTCTGAATTACGGATACACTGATAAATATATCCGAAAAGTATCACAGCAATTTTTCCATTACTCATCGGACCGTATAACTGACAACGAGGCTATCACAGCGTATTTTGAGAAGTTTAATGTACGTCCTGTTGAATTCGATGTCATATATAAAGCGCCAGAATATTTTAAAGAGTTTGCAGAAGCTGCTGAAAGGTTAGGTATACTGGTTTCGGGAGAGTTGGACGGAACTCCTATCTCCCAAGAGGAAATAACTAGGAACAAATTAAATCTTGGTGCTGGCGAAGTATTTTTGTTCATTGCTAAGGTGAAGGGTAAAGAGCCAAATATAGTTAAGCTAAAATCTGATAGAAAAATTGAAACCATCCAGACTTTAATAGGGCTTTATCATCATAAAGAAAGTCCCAAATCAATTACTGACTGTCTAGTAAGGAATTCCGAGACAGGCGCTTGCACAAAGATCTCTCGGCATACCAATCCAATGCATAAGTGCCACGACACGGTTCAGACGGTGGCGTCTAAAAAACTTTCTTCTTTTATGAAGGCATTTAGCTTACAACCAGAATCGTTTGCAAAATTTCATAGAAGTGCGGAGTTGCATTCACTAGCTCTCGCTAGTGAGTCTGTTGAGAATCAGATGATTAACCTCTGGATAGCACTTGAATCTCTTATTCCTAGTAATAAAGACAAAGATACTGCACATATTGACCACCTTGCTAACTCAATAATGCCATTTCTTAACTTAGAATATGTAAATAAGCTGCTAACAAGATTTTCAAAGGACTTGCTCACTTGGAACGCGGGAGTCGTTCGTCGGATTTACAAGGCTGTGGACGCAAAAGGTGTTGTTTCAAAAACTGCTCATTTATTAGCATTAAGTAAGTATGAGCATCTTCGTAAAGACCTAGAAGAGAGCTTTGGCGATTTTCATCTGTTGCGCGACAGATACGAGCATCTGCAAAAAATTCTATCGAGCCCCAAATTAATAGTGGACGTGCTAGACGCCCACTCTAAAAGAGTAGCTTGGCAACTTCGCAGAATATATCGAGCGAGAAATACGATTGTTCACGATGGGTCAACGCCTTCCTATACAGAAATTCTTGTTGAAAATACGCATGATTATCTAGACTCTGTTATGCGGTGGCTGATGGCTTTGGCATCATCGGAAAATACCATACATACAGTTGCACAAGGTTTTAAAATGGTGGAGCTTAACTATGGCTCGTACAAAAGGAGTTTATCTCAAAAAGGTTTGGCTTTTGACGAGGGCAATATCGATTCGTTGATGTTTAACTTTCACTACTTAAGATGATTATCCTCAGAAAATAATAAAACTGTTGCGATTGAAAATAGGCAGAATCAAAATGAGAAAACCGCGAATATTTTTAGCTTCTTCTGTGGAGGGCTTGGATGTAGCGAACGCAATCAACGAGTGCCTTGACTACGATGCCGAAGTCGTACATTGGAAAGACAGTTTCAAACTATCGACGCAGACAATTGAAGAGTTGCAGGAAAGGGCAAGGACCGTTGACTTTGCTATTTTTGTCTTTACCCCAGACGATGTTTCGACAATACGGGAGAAAAGCCACCCAGTGGCGCGGGATAACGTGCTATTCGAGCTTGGGTTATTTATCGGCAGTTTGTCGAAAGAGCGCTGTTTCATAATAAAGCCGCGTGATGTCGAACTTCATTTTCCTACTGACCTTTTAGGACTGACTCCTGCTGACTTCAATGGGAACAGGTCAGACAACGACCTGTCAATGGCTGTTAACGCTCCTTGCAACAAAGTGAAAAAAGAAATCATCAGATTAGGTTTAGCTACTGACGATGTGAAAATCATTAAAGCACGAACAAAGAAGACCGGCTTTGATTATGAAGTTGGTGAGACCGAGTTGCGACTGTTATTAGAGATATTCGAAAAAGGTCTCCACAGCGTAGAAGGAGTGGTTTCAGGTGAAGTATTTAACGACTCGAACGCAACCGAATTCTTTTCTATCGCTGTTATTAAATTAGAGCGTTTGGGGCTTATCGAAAAAGAAGTACGTGCAGATAATATGTATGAGTATTACACATACTCTGTTACTCCTGACGGTCTAGAATACATTTTAGCCAATGAAACAAAAATCAAAGCCTCTCGAAAGGCTATGCCCGCTGTAAAAGCAGAAAAAGTAAATGCAAAGTCATTTGATTCATTTGATGATGACATCCCGTTCTGAAAAGGCTGAATCTATCAATTAGGGAATTGCTATGAAGCTACCAACCGATTTACAAGTGTTAGAAGCTATTTACAATCGCTATTATGAAGAGTTTAGCAACTATCAAAAAGGAGAGGAAAATGGACGCCAAAGCAAAGTCTATCTGCCCATAGATTGTAAGCTGATAGCCACTCAACTGGGAGTCGATTCGGATATAATTTTCGGTAGATTATACAACCATCTAAATAAATTACACTCCTATGAAAATGAGGATAAATCGAAGGTTCCATTATTTGCTTTAAAAGTAGGTGCGGACTATAAATGCGTCCATTTTCCGATGCTTTCATCTGTACTCGCTGGGCTTCAAGCGGATAACAGCAAGTTTAAAACAACGGTGTGGCTGTCCTCAATTGCAATAGTGGTTTCGCTTACATCGTTAGCTATAAGCATTGTGAAAATGGCTCAATAGTCCTTTAAGCCTTTGCTCTGGGAACCGCAGGTGCTTAACTGAAATGGCTTTTAGTCGCTTTTGATTTTTCTTTTACTCCCGATAAACAAGCATATAATCTCGCAACTCACTACGAACAAACTCAGTTTCATAAGTGATTTTGAAATTATCTCTGTATAAACCCTCCGTTCCCTTGGTCAAATCACCAGTCATTGTGGTTTTGTAGCAAGTCTTATCATACGAGTTAAATGCATACTCCACAGATATTGCGCTTGTCGAGCCATATTTTTCCCAAGACTTTCCGTTGCAATCTCGATATGCTTTCGCGTAACTGGATTTGATTTCTCCTGCTTCCTTTGCAAGCTGCTCAACTCGAAGTTTTTCTTTTTCTTTGTTTATCGTTGCTTGTTCATGGGTAATTACGATGACTTTTCCCGAACCATCCTTTGTCATGCCATTTGTAAATGGAGGCATGAAAGGATATTTCACATTCAGAAGAAACATAAACATGATTAAAAATGGCACTAAAATACAGTCTAATCCTCTTCCGTTCATTTAAGTTCTCTTTTTTCTAAATTGTATCATGTGGTAAATGTTTACTTAGCAGTACACTCGATCGGCTTTAAGTTTTTTGCTCTTCTTGGATAATTCTAAAACAACTGTCGCAACCTTTAAATCCGTGGCTGCCAGCGCAATGACTTATTCAGCAAATGCTTACAGCACCTAGGGCTTAAAAAACACAAGCAATAAAAAAGAGCCGTTAGGCTCTTGTGATTGGGTTTGATTTGTTATACTGAAGTTACCACACAAAAATATAAGAAATGAAAACAACCCATAAATCTATTGTACCATATAAAAATAAAAGCCAAGCACTAACACAAGAAAACATTGCAGTAGTGAAATCTAATGCCGAACTTTTCCTGAACCCAGATATTAACATATCAGAGTTATCAGCGAAGCTGAAAGTTATAATCTCTCAACTCAACCCATTAACAAGAACTTTCGAGTTTTCGAATCGATATGAAGTTGAGTCTTCCTTGCCATTTTTGAGTGATGATGAAGCTGACGAACTCGGCTTTACAAAACGCACGAAAGTACCCGGACAAAAATTAAACGTTCTCCGAGCCTATCAAAAACAGGTTTTTGGGTATGAGAACAAGATTGATGACTATGCAAAGGAGGCTTTGGCATTAGCCAAGATGATAAATCGGCTTTTCAGTTTTCTATGTTTTGATGAACATATTAAAACGCTAATCTTGAAAGCAAGCGCGCACCAGAATTTCAGGAACGAGCTGAATCAAATCGAGCTTTATAAAGATGTAAGGTTCGCCGACTTGCGTTGTCCTGGCACTGTCCTTGACAAGCTTTATGAGTTTTTTGTTGACGATGAAGGAATACGTTACGCCAGTGAACAAAGTATTTACAGCAAAGATGTTGATGGCAAATACAGAAGTATTTTTAGAAAACTTGCAAGAATTGTTAAAGCTGTGGCGAGAAAGCAAAGAGAAATGCATCTGCTAAAACGTGCAAAAATAGGCGGTAATGGAGAAGCATATTGTAGTAATGAGCTTTTAAAGTATCAATTGGATAAGGATGTTGAACAACAAGAGTTTATAGATAATTCAATTATCACTTATACAAGCGAGAATGGCGGAAAACAGGAAATTCCTCTTGCTAAATTTGCCTTAACAGATGAACGCAAGTCTGCTGAAATCTATATGAAGGTTAAGGATTTGGAGAAGGTCGCCCAAAGCAAGGGATACATTTCGCTGTTTACTACATTTACATGCCCAGCGGAATTTCATTCGAATCCTGCTAGCGGTCGTAACTGCTGGAATGGTGCTACGCCTAGGGAAGCGTCTGATTGGCTTTCTACGAGGCTTGTGGCATTAAACAAAGACAGACAAAGGCACGAGATACAAACGCTTGGAATGTGGTGCAAGGAGGCTCATAAGGACCAATGTGTTCATATGCATTCAATGTTTTTTGTTCGTCCTGATCAAGCCGACGATTTGGTGTCTCTTATTCACAAGCATTATTCTCACAGTGAGAATGCTGTGAAAATAGTCCGTATATCAGAAGATGCAGCAAAAAAATCAGGTAAAGAATACGCCAGTCCTGCCTCATATATCACAAAGTACGTAATCAAAAGTTTGCGCGAAAAGTCTGATGAGTCAATGAAGAATAAGGCAGTTGCCCGTTTATGGGGGTTTAGAATGTATGGGTTTTTTGGTAAAACTCAAACTATCTTATGGCGTGCATTTGACAGGTTTTTCGATAAAGAGCCTCATGAGCTTTTTAGCACGTTGAAGAACGAGGTTTTCGTTCAACTCGCAAAATTCAGACAATCTGGTCAGTTTTGGGCTTTTTGTGGGTATGCTAATGAGTTCATTCAGCCCGTCATTGTTGAGCATGATGAGATTTCGTGGAGTGGTTTTGAATTTATCAAAAAGGTGCGATGGGGTTACAGGATAAAGGGCACTGATGAATGTTTAAGAACGAAGTTCGAGTGCAGTTTGAAGACAGTATTCAGGTAACAAAAAAGAGCCCAAGGCTCTATTTGCGTTTTTTACCATTAAGCTCTACCGATCTTTATCGGGTGAAGGTCAGGTAAGCCGTTAAGTGTATTGTCTTTTTTCTTCCTAACTAATTTTACCAGCTTGTCTTCCATTTCCATATTGTCGAACAAGAGTTCGGCGCGGGACTTTCCGGGGTGGGTTTTGGTGGATGTTGGTTTAATATTTTTATTCTTCATTTGATTTCCTCATTATTATATTAGTAGTGTTATAGGTTAAAGACATTGTAGCACTTTCAGAGCTTCCTTAATCCAAGCAACTCATTTCTGATTTTGTAATCCTGTACCGTTTCACTCATCTTTTCGAGAGTGCTATTAACAGGGTCATAGGTTTCAAATTGTTGGTAGAAATCGTTTTGTTTTGCTTCAATGTCATATCTTGACTTTTGAGCGTTGTTTTTAGTCATAAGGTCAACGACAAAAGCACTCACCGAACTCGCAATGTCTTTTAGACGTTCAACCATCATGTCGAAGCGTTCTGATAAGTTGGCAACTTTAGTTTCTAATGCGTAATTGGTTTTCATTAACGTTTCATTTTCATCAACCAAGTCCTTGTTGATTTTTAGTAGGTCTTTTGATGACTCATCAATAAGCTCTATCGACTTCGTCTTTTTACTTAACTCTTCATCAGCGTCCAATATAGCCTGCTGCTGTTCTTTTAGCTGGGCGTTGTAAAAACTATACTGTCGTTGGATTTTAGGCTTTTTAGCATCAGCCTCTATCAAAGCCATACGAGCATTATTCTCTTTTGTATTTTCAAGTTTTTTAGCTTGGACGTTATACTTGGCGAGCATCTTATTGGCATGTTGATAAAACAAGGTTTGGAAATATTGGGCTTGAAGTTTTTTATCGAAATAATCATTTTCATTTCTGGAAAATTTCAACGCTTCCGCTTCGGGATATTCTGCTTTAAGCTTGTCAATATTATCATTCACGAAGTGTTTTTGCGCGGTGAGCAAATCATATTTTCCAGTCCGCTTATTCTTTGCATCAACGAATATATGAGGGTGATTTCCCATTTCGTCACCGTGAAACACAATGAGCTTAATTGGATAGTCAGGAAAATTGACTTTGTAAAACGAGTTGATATTGCTGATAAGGTCAGCAGTGGATACGTGTACATTATTATGCAGTGGAATTTTGAAAAACGCCTCCTGGACAAAAATTTTATTTCTTGATAAATCAGACCTATTTTCAGTAACTTTGTTGTGAAGCTCTAGATATTTTTTTACGCTTTCAGACTTCTGATTTTTGCGAGCAAATGCAAATTGTTGTAACTGGGTAGTGGCGATTTCAATATCAACAACATTTTTTTCAGATAGAATATTTACAAGAAAAGCCTTTAAAGGGTCATCGCTTGTTAGTGAGTTGTGCCATTTATTTATTTTTGATTTATACTTGCTTAAAGTGTCGAGGAGTCCGGATTTCTCGTCTTTGATTTTTTGTTCATTGACGATTGGTGCAATAAAATTTTCTTGGATACTTACTTTTTGCTTTTCAGAAAGGGTGTCTAATTTGACAGGAGCATTGCCGAATTCAGGTGTCCAAACGTAATTCAGATGGGACCGATTTTCGTCCCACTCTAAAACTTTCGTGGCAAGTATTTTATTTTTTACGGTTGGAGCTATGCGAAGGGAATGAGCCAAGCTTTTGAAAAGTGCAGACATACCTTTGCCATTGTTTTTGTAATTAAGATGTTTGTAAATCATTGTTGTTGTTTTTAGTTCAGCCATTTTTCTTTACCGGTTTATATGATTTTATAGTTTCCTTTTTGTAAGGTTTGAAGAAAATTTTGAGCGCCAAAGCGATATTTTCTTCAAAGCTTTTACTGGACCTGACAAAAAAATGATGAGCATTCGCGATATTTTTTTGCAGGTTCGAGTGATGTTTTTTGCTTCTGTTTCGCTTTTGATTTTGCTTCTGTCATGCTGACAAGCACGAGTGAAACTTGAAACCTCATCTTTTGCGAAGCAAAAGTGTGGTGGAAAGTGTAGCGAGTTACTCATCACACCACATATGGATACGCTTAAATTAATTGTAGCATAGTTAAATAGGATAACAGAACTTAACAAACATTTCTTTAGTTGAAGTCCGATAAAATTCTGAATTTTTAATTCGGGATTTTATCGGGCTATGCTATTTTAATAATGCTTCCTTTATTGGATGCATTCTGGGTTAGTCATTTTAAATGTGCATTTATGCGCGCAGTGTAACCGGTTGGGGTTACGTCAATCGTGTCTATGTAGTTTTCGCCGTGCATGATTTCAATCGAGAAATATTTTTTCAAGATTGGGGTGATTATCATTTTCACATTTTGAGAGTGAAGAAAGTTATTGATTCTGACGCGACCTTTCTCGGTTACCAATAGCCGGTAAATCTCAATCACCTTTAGTTCTGACTTGCTAGCTATGTGTAAAGAATTAATTTGAACCTTTAGTCGATGCTCGTCTAACTTGAGATTATCAAGTTCAAAACTAACCTCGTCAATTCTGCTCATGATATATTTCTGAGCACTCTCCGAGGACTTTTCAAGTATCGCAAAATTGTTGGCGAGGGCTTTTTCTTTGAGAATGATCAAACCCGAAACATTCTCGTGCTCTCTTTCAAGAGCCTTAACATCATCCGACTTAATGATTATTTTATGGAATGGTATTTGCGCATGGAAGATCAGAAATAACTGCTCGACAAGTGCATACCTGTGCCTTACTCCTTTGCCCTGTTTTGCAAACTCACATTTCCCTATCATCGACGCAGAGCAGACTAAATCGACATACTGACTTTTTTGTGCGTGATAGCGGAAAGTCGAGCCGCACTTGCAGAACACTATCCCTCGCAAAATATTCTTAAACTCATCTGCTTTACGACCGGCAAGCTTAGGGTCGAGTCTTTCTTTCAACTTTGCACTGATACGGTGAAACTCGGCTTCGCTTATAAGTGCTGGATAGTAATTTCTTACCTCTTTGTTAACAATGCTACGCTGACCATTTTCATCGAGTTTCAACGCCAAAAAAGAGCCGTATAATGCATGACTGTGTAGAAACTTTCCTATGCTACTAGCACTATATTTTTTCGGGTAACCCTGTTTGTTCAATTCCTGCGCAACAACCTGAAAACCAAAATCGAAACACAGTTCAGTGGCTTTTTTTACTGCCTCCGCATTTTCGTTAAGAACAAATTTTCCACCAATAAAAGAAATCCAGAACGGACAGCGCTTTGTAATTATCCCGCCATTTAGACCTTTTTCTAGGTTGCGAGCTTTTGCGTCTGATATACGTTCAGACTTCGCCCTACTTTCGTCATTGGCTCTTTCAAGAATATTTTGGATTAGACTAATATCTACACTACTATCCTTTTTTCGTTTCGAGTAAAGGCGATTATCGAATAGTGTATAAATGGCACAGTCAGCTTGGATGATTGAGATGATGAGTTCTAATGCGTCGTATCCGCCCATCCGGCTAATGCGGTCGAATGACTCAACCAATAAAAGGGCATTAGGGAGTATTTCCCTTGATTTAATGCGTTCGACAAATTTTGCCAGTTGCCCGGATTTTAGATTTTTACCCTTAAATGCAGAAACTCCCAAATCTTCATAACGTTCGACCTGCCGAGCCTGCGGATACTGGTCAAAAAATCGGTTAAGTTGGTCCAGCTGTCGAATCTCGCCAAAACCGAGTTTTTGCGATTTGGACGAAAACCGTATGTAGCTGTACACATTGATGTTTTCGTCGCCCTGAAATACGTCAGCGAAAGCCCGAGGGAGTGGATTGATGATGGTCATGGATACGCTCAAAGCCCCGTAGATGATGGATTGTAGCTTTTCTACGAATGAGGCGCTTCATTGCGGTCATCGGCATGCTGGAGCTGGCCCTCAAGCGTGCAGACCAGGGTGTGCTGGAACGCTCCGCCATCGAAGTCGCCTACAACTCGGCCACGGACATGCTGGAACTCATCGGCGACATCCTCGATATCGCCCGCATCGAATCCGGACGCCTGACCCTCAGCCCCGAACGGGCCAACCTGCGCCAACTGGTGGAGTCGGTCACCCGCGTGTTCGACAGTCTGGCCCGGCAAAAGAAACTGGCTTTGCTGCTGGAGCTCGACAGCCGGACCAACACCGATGTCCTGATCGACCCCATGCGCTTCAAGCAGATTCTGTCCAACCTGATCAGCAACGCGATCAAGTTCACCCAGCAGGGTCAGGTCAGCGTCACGCTGCAAGCCGAAAACAGCTCCAGCGAGCAGCAACTGCACTTGAGCGTCACCGTTCAAGACAGCGGGATAGGCATCAGCGCCGAAGATCAGCAACGCCTGTTCGAGCCTTTCAGCCAGGCCGACAATCAGGCACGGATGGCCCGCACCGGCGCCGGGCTGGGGCTGGTCATCTGTCGCAGCCTCTGCAAGATGATGGGCGGCACACTGACCCTGCATAGCGAACCGGGTCACGGGACACGGGTACACATGACACTGGAACTGACCACGCTTGAACCGCTGGCCACCCCCTCAAAGCCCGAAACAGTCTCGCTCCAGCCTCGCCCGCCCTTGAATATCCTGATCGTCGACGACCATCCCGCCAACAGGCTGCTGCTTTGCCAGCAACTGGGCTTTCTCGGCCATCGTTGCGAAGTGGCTGAAGACGGGGCACAAGGGCTTGAGCGCTGGCTGGCCGAACCGTTCGATCTGGTGGTAGCAGACTGCAACATGCCCGTCATGAATGGCTATGACCTCACCCGCGCAATCAGGGCTCATGAACAGGCCGAACACCTTTTGCCGTGCATTGTCTGGGGCTTCACGGCCAATGCATTGCCCGAGGAGATCCAGCGCTGTCTGCAGGCGGGAATGGACGACTGCCTGTTCAAGCCCATCGGCCTGACAACCCTCAGCGAGCTACTGGCCAAGGTCCCGAGCCGCTCGGACCTGTCCGTGGCCCCTGCAATACCTGCCCTCAACCTGGACAGCCTGGACAACCTGACCGCAGGCCGACCGGAAATGATCCAGCGCCTGCTCGCGCAACTGCTGCGCAGCAGCCAGGAAGACCGCCAGGCACTCAACGACCTGATGGCCCGGAACAGGCACGAAAGTATTGGCGAGATGGCTCACCGCATCAAAGGCGCAGCACGAATCATTGGCGCAGCGCGGGTAATCGAAAGCTGTGAAGCCCTGGAAGAGGCATGCAAGCCTGGCACGCCCCCCGACGTCCTCAAAGCCTGTCATCAGGAAGTAGACGCCGCGATGCTTGCACTGGAAGAAGCATTGATCGAGCAACAGGCAGGAAACAACGGGCAGTAACAAGGCAGGAACAGAAAGTGAAACAACAGTGAAGCAGGCACCGTCACCGCTTAACTGATAGACTGCGCCCCGAAATTACCTAAGAGGATCGCTTCATGGCCACTAACCGCTCCCGTCGTCTGCGCAAAAAGCTCTGTGTAGACGAGTTCCAGGAATTGGGCTTCGAGCTCAATCTGGAATTCAAAGAGGATCTGGATGACGAGGCAGTTGATGCCTTCCTGGACGCTTTCCTGACAGAAGCCATGGACGCGAACGGTCTGGACTACGTTGGCGGCGATGACTACGGTCTGGTTTGCCTGGCTGATCGTGGTTCGGTCAGCGAAGAGCAACGCGCTGCAGTAGAAGCCTGGCTCAAAGGCCGCAGCGAAGTGGTCAAGGTTGAAGTCAGCCCGCTGCTGGACGCCTGGTACCCGGAAAAGCCGATCAATCCGGCTAACTGAGTGACTGCATATCGGGCCATCCATTGTGATGGCCCGATTTGTTTTCAATGAAGCATCACCTCGTATGCCCCTCGCAACAAACGACGAAGATTACTCTGCGGCATAGGTGGGGTAGCTGGTAAACCCTTTCTCTGCGCCCCCATACATGTTGGCAGTATCCAGTTCGTTAAGCGGCCAGCCATTTGCAATTCTGGCCGGTAGATCCGGGTTGGCGATAAAGGGGCGACCGAAAGCGATCAGGTCGGCCAGACCTTCCTCGATGAGCCGTACTCCACGTTCCGGCGTATAACGCCCGGCATACATGATCCGGCCACTGAACGTGTCACGCACATCGCGACGAAACTGCTCAGGCAGATCGGGAGCATTGTCCCAGTCGGCTTCGGCAAGGGAAACATAAGCCACTCCAGCGTCTTCCAGAACCTTGATAGCCTCGATGTAGGTCGCGTGCGGGTCCTCCTCGACCAGACCGATGTAGACACGATCCTGATCGGTGCTGGTGAACAGAGGCGTGAAACGGACACCCAGACGCTGCGGGCCAACAGCGTCAGCCACCGCCTGTACGATCTCTCGCAAAAAGCGCAGGCGATTGTCGAGAGAACCACCGTACTCGTCATCACGCTGATTGGAGTGCGCCGAGATGAACTGATTGACCAGATAGCCATTGGCAGAATGGACCTCTACGCCATCAAAACCCGCAGAAATCGCATTGCGTGCAGCCTGTACATACAAGGCCACCAGTTCATGGATCTCCGTACGACTCAGTTCACGCGGAGTAGAAGGCGGAACCAGAATACCGGCACCCGGCCCGGTCTCGATGAACGCCTTGACCTTCTCGGCAGCGATGGCCGAGGGCGCAACAGGAGCTTCTGCGCCCGGCTGCAACTGCGCATGGGAAACCCGACCGACATGCCATAGCTGTGCGAAGATCACACCGCCTTCGGCATGTACCGCATCGGTGACCTTGCGCCAGCCATCGACCTGCTCCTGGCTGTAGATACCCGGCGTCCATGCATATCCTTGCCCACGAGGCTCGATCTGGGTGCCCTCACTGACCATGAACCCTGCACTGGCACGCTGGCGATAATAGAGAGCCATCAAATCCGTAGGAACATCTCCAGGCTGAGCACTGCGCTGGCGGGTCAACGGAGGCAGGACAATACGGTTCCTGAGAGAGTGGCTACCCAATCTGACAGGGGAAAAAAGCTGCGGGTGATTCACGATATACGCTCCTGTGGATGCTGATGATTTTTCAAGGACGAACGAGCCCATGCTCCGGGCTGTTGTCCGAAAACAAATGATTGAGTGTCGATAGAGGTTGCCTTGACTACGAGTGTCGGCGCCGAACGAAAAACAGGTACTCACTCGCCATGGTCATGGGGCGGGATGCGTCATCCCTCTGCAAATACACGTCGGGTTTCAAGCATCGCCTGATCGAAAGGCATTGCCGTTCGGGTGATCTTGACCATGACACTGGCTCCGAGCCACAACTCGTACAGTCTGTAGGCAACGCTTGCAGCAGGCTCCCGGATAGAGACAGAACGGTCCTCGACAGCCTCTTCAATCGCAAGGGTCAGCCGTGCAATGGTCACTGACGTGCCGCGCTCAAGCTCCAGCCTCATCAACTCGGACAAGTCCGCGACCTCAGCGCCAAGCTTTACGGCCAGGCATTTCCTGCAATCGGTGGTGCCGGTCTGGTTTGCTGCCCAATACTCCCAGTACCTCAATAACCGCTCTCTTCCCGACAGGCCAGGGTCCCGGAAAATGGCGTCCATATCGCTGTGGTACAGCTCGAAATAGCGCTCCAGCAAGGCCTTTCCGAAAACGTCCTTGGAGTCAAAGTAGTGATAGAACGAGCCCTTTGGGACATGGGCAGCGTTGAGCACTTCGTTAAGGCCGACAGCCGAAAAGCCTTTGTGCCCCACGATGGTCAGCGCCGAATCCAGAATCCGCTGTCTTGTAGTGTTGCATCCAGTCGTCTTCATAGCTCCAAACCTGAATTAGACCAGTCGTCTAGGCCGTTGAAGAGAATGCTACGAGACCGAAGCGGTACGAACAATGTCATATCTGCAAGGATTTCGGACACGACTCCCGCACCAGGAAAGATCGTTGCCAACGGGCGGGCTTCTAACGACAATCCCCGCTGAAAAACACTTTGGAAGAGGCCTGATGCATACCGTTGCGCTGGTGGTATACCCCAAATTCCAAGCGCTGAGCCTGTCTCTGGGGTCAGTATTCGAGTGCGCCAATCTGCTTCGTGGTGAAGCCGTCTATGACTTTCAAGTGATTTCGGAGACTGGGGGCGCAGTCATGTCATCCCAGGGCTTCTCGGTGAACACCGCCGCATTTGATCCGGCCGGTTACCACACCGTCATAGTGAGCGGGTTCCTTGAAGTGGGCGTCCCCTCCTCGTCACTGCTGGATTGCGTACGGAGCGTCTCCTCACAATCGCGTCGGGTCGCATCACTTTGCACAGGCATTTTTGTGCTCGCAGAAGCAGGCTTGCTTGAGGGAAAACGCGCGACGACACACTGGATGCATGTACCTGCATTCAAGAAACGATTCCCCGATATCCAGCTCGAAGAGGATCGTCTGTTCGTCGTGGATGGCCAAGCCTGGACAGGGGCTGGCATGAGCGCTGGCATTGACCTGGCCCTTGCCATGGTCGAAAACGACTTTGGCAGTGACCTTGCGCGGCAAGTCGCTCGTAAACTGGTCATTCCTCAGCGACGCAGCAGCGAACAATCTCAATTGTCGACACTCCTTGAACTGGACCCCAAGTCCGACAGAGTGCAGTTGGTGCTGGCCTATGCCCGGGAAAACTTGCGCAGCGACCTTTCAGTGGAAGCGCTCGCTGAGGTCGCAAGGCTCAGCCCCCGGCAGTTCAGCCGTGTGTTTCGCGAAGAAACAGGGGAAACACCCGCTAAAGCAGTGGAGCGACTGCGGGTTGAGTCGGCACGGATCATGATGGAAACCAGTCGCCATCCGGTCGAAGTGGTAGCTCGCGAAGCCGGATTCGGGGATCGGGAGCGGATGCGCCAGGCTTTCTTGCGCGCGTTTGGACAGTCCCCCCAGATGATGCAGAAACTCCTCTGCGATGCCGACTCCAGATTCAGGAATTGCGCAAACCTCCAATAATCTAACGGCTGCGAGAAGCACCCGACACCGGCGGCCCGAAGCGCAGTCGACCAGATGTTCTCCCATACAAAAAAATCCTGTTACAACACCATGCTACAGCCCACGCAGGTCCGGCTTGGGGCATAATGCCGTTCTGTTACAGCGCTGGCCTTGTGTTATTACCCTTGGGCCTCAGGCGTCTATTATTGTTACCGAGGGAATTCATCCATGCCCTCTTTTTGTTCCCCTTCTTTGCTGTAGGGTTTTTTTGATGATCAAATCTTTGCGTCCATTGCTTCTTGCCTCATTTCTCCTGCCACTGGCACTTCCTGTTCATGCTGCCGTCATCAACACCACTCTTCCCGCCAAGGTCCAGCAAGCCCTCAAGGCCAGCAAGCTGAATGACAACGCGCTGTCAGTGGTCATGCTGCCCCTCACCGGCCCTGGCACCCCGACAGTCTTCAATGCCGACGTGTCCGTGAACCCGGCATCGACCATGAAGCTGATCACCACTTACGCCGCGCTGGAAATCCTCGGCCCGACTCACCAGTGGAAAACCGAATTCTTTACCGATGGCACCCTGAGCAATGGCGTTCTGCAAGGCAACCTGTACCTGAAGGGCGGCGGCGATCCCAAGCTCAATATGGAAAAGCTCTGGTTGCTGATGCGCGACCTGCGCGCCAACGGCGTACAGCAGGTGACGGGCGATCTGGTGCTGGACCGCAGCCATTTCGTGCAGCCCCAGTTGCCCGAGTTCAATGATGACGGCAATGACGACAACAAGCCGTTCCTGGTCAAGCCCGACTCGCTGATGGTCAACCTGAAAGCCTTGCGCTTCGTCACCCGCAACGATGACGGCAAGATCCGGGTTTCGGTCGAGCCGCCCATTGCGACCATCCGTATCGACAATCAGGTCAAGGCGCTGCCGTCCAAACAATGCACGGGCGATGTACGCTACAACCCGGTTCCGCAGCCTGATGGCAGCGTCAACGTGACGGTCAGTGGCCAGCTGGGCAATGGCTGCAACTCCCAGACCTACCTTTCGCTGCTGGACCACCCGACCTACGCCGCTGGCGCAGTGCGGGCCATCTGGCAGGAACTGGGCGGCAGCATTCTGGGCAGGGATCGTGTCGACGTCGTGCCCGGCAGCGCAAAGCTGCTGGCAAAGGCCTTCTCGCCAGACCTGGTTGAAGTGATCCGCGACATCAACAAATACAGCAACAACACCATGGCTCAACAACTGTTCCTCAGTCTGGGACAGGAGTTTCGCAATGACGCCGACGGCGATGATGCACGGGCAGCACAGCGGGTAATCCGCCAGTGGCTGGCGAAGAAAGGCATCACTGCACCGCATCTGGTCATGGAAAACGGTTCAGGCCTGTCACGCGCAGAACGTGTCAGCGCACGGGAAATGGCAATCATCCTGCAAGCGGCATGGCGCAGCCCCTATGCCGCCGAATTCATGAGCTCCATGCCTCTGGTCGGTATGGACGGCACCATGCGCAAGCGTCTGAAGCGCACCCCACTGCTGGGCGAGGCTCATATCAAGACCGGTACGCTGAACACCGTCAGGGCAATTGCAGGTTTCAGTCGTGACAGCAATGGCAATACCTGGGCGGTCGTGGCCATCCTCAATGATCCACGTCCGTTTGGCGCGTCATCGATTCTGGACGAAGTACTGGTCGATCTTTATCGCCAACCGAAACTGACCAACAGCACGGTCTCCATTCTGCAACCCTGAGCGGCCGCGCAACCGGTAGGAACGAATTCATTCGCGAGACGTCATGGAAGGCGGCCCCTTCGCGAATGAATTCGTATCAGTCGAGCTCCGGTTCGACCCTGTCCCTGCCCGCCATCTTGGCGGCATAGACGCCTGAGTCGGCCCGCAGCAGCAATGCATCAACGCCCTCTCCCGGCCGCCAGCTGGCGATGCCGAAACTGGCAGTGACCTGCCCGACCGTATCCAGCGGCTGGTTGCGCAAGGCCTCGCGCAGACCAAGGGCCAGTTGATAGGCCTGAGGCCCTTGGGTTCCGGGGCACAACACGACGAACTCCTCCCCTCCGATACGACAGAACACATCATCACAGCGCAGCCGCTGGCTGATCTTTCGGGAAATGGCCTGAAGCACCGAGTCCCCGACAGCATGCCCGTATTTGTCGTTGATGCGCTTGAAGTGGTCGATGTCCAGCATGATGACCGACAGATAACCACCGTGCCGATCGATACGCGCCAGCTCGGACTGCAACCTCTCCTGGAAGTAACGGCGGTTATAGGCACCGGTCAGTACATCGGTCACCGACAGCGCTCGCAGCTCCTGCTCGACCCTCTTGAGATCGGATATATCCGAGATGAATCCATGCCAGAGCACGCCACCATCGGGCAGGCGCTCCAGAGTGGCGGCCCCTCGCACCCAGCGCAGTCCTTTGTGCGGCAGCTCGATACGGTACTCCTCGCTCCAGGGCAAGGACAGCTCGGCACTGATACGGATGGAGTCGCGAAGGCGCATGATGTCGGCCGGATGAGTACGCCGAAGCAGAGTCTCGGCATTCTCCAGCAACTCCTCCTCGCTCAGTTCAAACAACTCACACATGCCGACACTGGCGTAGGTAAAGCGTGAACGGCCATCGGCATCCTGCCGGTACTGGTAGATACCGCCCGGCACTTGAGAGCTGAGCTTTTTCAGCAACTGATCACGCGCCTCAAGCGCCTCATAAACACGCTTGTGCTCGGTGATATCAATGCATACCGCCAGATAACCGATCCACTGATCCTGATCGTCACGCACCGCCGTAATCAGCATATTGACCATCAGCGTGCTGCCATCGCGACGCAGAAAGGTCCATTCCCGGGATGTATGGCTGCCCTCTTCACTGGCATCGACGAACATGGCCTGCGCCGCCGTGATCGGACGCCCCTGGGCTTCACTCAACTCCTTGGCATGAGCCTCAAGCTCCGACAGCCGATGCATGTCCTTGAGCATGAACTTGCCAAGCACCTCATCGTCCGAGTAACCCAGCATTTTCTGCGCGCCGACATTGAAGGTCGTGATCACACCATTGAGATCGGTAGCAATGATCGCCACTTCAGTCGCAGAGTTGAGCACATTGCGCAATTGCCCGTGGGTAACCCGCAATTGCTGTTCGCGCTGACGCAACTCGCGGGTGCGCTGCTCAACCATGTACAAGGCACGCTGGCGCTGGCTGACCAGGCTGTAAAGCAAAGCACTGAGCATCAGGCTCAAGAGCCCGCCGAGCAATGCCACACTGCCGGCCATCGACTGATTGCTCAGCAGAAAGGCTTCGGTAGGACGGACTTCGAGCAAATAGTCGCGATCCCCCATGTTCAGCAAGGTACTGACATGCAGGTCACTCTCGGCCGCCACAGTGGCAGAGCGATATAAAACCTCGGAGTCATCGGGCGAACTCAAATCGAGCATGCTCATTGCCAGGTTGTCCTGACTCGGCAATCCCTCGTTCATCATTTGGTCGAGGCTGATTATCGCCATCACAAAGCCGCGCAAGACAGGCGTCGGCGAATCGAGGGCCGCGACAGGCGAGAACACCGGCGCCATCAGCAGAATGCCACGGGTATCGGACTTGCTCAGACTGACCAGATCGATACGCGGCGTCGCTACGATTCTGCCCAGCGTGCGAGAACGCTCGACGGCGAGATGCCGGATCCGTTCGGAATACACATCAAAGCCCAGGGGCGGAGGCTTCTTGCTGAGCGTCTGGATAAACACGACCGGAAAGTACTCGTCGCGCACGGCTGCTGCTTTCAATGTGCCGTTCTGATCGAGTTCTCGTATGGAGAAATCCTTTACGCCCGCCTGACGAACGCTCTCTTCAAAAGCTTCACGCTGGTCACGGGTAACGCGGGGCGTCCATGTATAGGCCTGGGTACCGACCAGCATAGGCCCGACAAAACCCTCGTACTCTGCACGAGTGATCTCTTCGGAATAGAGAAAGAAGCGGCGCAGGGTATCAAGCCTTTTGACCTGCCCATCCAGCCGCTCCTGAATGCGGCTGAAACGCTCGCCGGCCAGAAGATCAAAGCGTTGACGCAACTGACGCTGATACAGTTCAAAATTGGCTAACGCCAGCATGACGGTCAGTGCAGCTCCGGCGGCAAAAGCCAGCGCCGCAACCAACCATGCAGAGGCCTGTTCACTGATGAATCCCAGAATTCTGGGCCGGAACTGTTTCGACGCCATATAGAGAACCCGCGACGCTGGCCGTGGTTCTCTTATAGCTATTCGCCAGTAATTTGCCTAGCCCGAATAACGAGAATCAGTTCACGCGCGTCATGATCTTCCAGGCGCGATGGATCTTGCTGTTGCGAGCAAAATCCTGATCAATGGTCTGGGCGGTGATTTCCTCGACGGCGTAGCGTTGGCCAAGGTTCTCGTCCAGCACAAACTTGCGGAAGTTGTTCGAGAAGTACAACACGCCACCAGGAGCCAGACGCGCCATGGCCAGATCTATCAACTCGACCTGATCACGCTGTACATCGAAGATCCCTTCCATGCGCTTGGAGTTCGAGAACGTCGGCGGATCGATAAAGATCAGGTCGTACTCCTCACGGCATGCCTGCAACCAGGCCATGACATCGCCCTGCTCCAGACGGTTCTTGTCGGAGAAGCCGTTGAGCGACAGATTGCGCCGCGCCCAGTCCAGATAAGTCCGGGAAAGGTCGACACTGGTAGTGCTGCGCGCCCCGCCCTTGGCCGCGTGAACGCTGGCAGTGGCGGTATAGGAAAACAGGTTGAGGAAGCGCTTGCCTGCCGCCTCACGCTGAATGCGCATACGCATCGGGCGGTGATCGAGAAACAGACCGGTATCCAGATAATCGGTCAGGTTCACCAGCAGCTTGACCCCGCCTTCGTTGACTTCCTGGAACTGCCCTTGAGCACTTTGACGCTCATATTGTTTCGTGCCGCTCTGACGCTCGCGACGCTTGATCACCACACGGCTCTTGTCGATGTTCAAGGCCTGAGGGATAGCCGCCAGCGCGTCGAACAGACGTGCCGAGGCTTTCTCTGGATCGACGGATTTAGGCGCAGCATATTCCTGAACGTGAACCCAGTCATGGTACAGATCGATGGCCAGGGAATACTCCGGCATATCGGCGTCGTACACGCGATAGCAGTCGATGCCCTCGCGGCGAACCCACTTGCTCATCTGCTTGAGGTTCTTTTGCAGACGATTGGCGAACATCTGCCCGCCTTCGCTCAAACGAGCCTGTTCGACCACAACCGGAGCCGGCTTGATCGGATTGCCATTCTTGTTGAGCTTCTTCTCGTGGTTCGTGCTGACCGGCTCTTCAACCTGCGTCTCGCGCTCGATCTGGCGCTGCTCGGGGGTACGGCGCTCGCCGGTGACGAACTGGTCCGGCAGGACCTTGATGAGCAACAGCTTGCAGGGCAAGGCGCCGTTCCAGAAGGAGTACTGCTTGTGGCTGCGAATCCCCATGCGCTTGCCCAGATCCGGCGCGCCGGTGAACACAGCAGCTTCCCAGTTGAGACAAGCCTGACGCAGACGCTCGCCCAGATTCTGGTAGAGATACAGCAGGCTCGCTTCGTCACCCAGGCGCTCGCCATAGGGAGGGTTACAGATCACCAGACCTTTCTGGTTCTGATCCGGGCGCGGCTCGAAAGTCGCCACTTCGCCCTGATAGACCTTGATCCAGTCGCTCAGGCCTGCACGCTCGATGTTGTTGCGACCCGGCTGGATAAGACGCGGATCGGCCTCATAGCCACGAATCCACAGCGGTGGCCTGGCAAGCCCTGCGGCTGCACGCTCCAGAGCTTCATCATGCAACTTGCGCCACAAGGCCGGGACGTGGCCGAGCCAGGCCGAAAAGCCCCAACGCTCGCGCTTGAGGTTGGGCGCAATATCCGCGGCAATCATGCCGGCTTCCACCAGGAAAGTACCGACACCGCACATCGGGTCAGCCAGAGCGCCACCCTCGGCGGCGATACGCGGCCAACCGGAGCGGATCAGGATTGCCGCCGCCAGGTTTTCCTTGAGCGGCGCCGCGCCCTGCTGCAAGCGATAGCCGCGCTGGTGCAGGCTGTGACCGGAAAGGTCCAGAGACAGGATAGCTTCACCACGGTCCAGGCGCAGATGCACGCGCAGGTCAGGGTTGATCTTGTCCACCGAAGGACGCAGGCCATCGGAGGTACGCAGCTTGTCGACAATCGCGTCCTTGACCTTCAACGCACCGAAATGGGTGTTGTCGATACCCGAACCATGGCCACTGAACTCGACCGCCACCGTGCCATCGGCTTCCAGGTGGTCCTGCCAGTCCACATGCAGTACACCTTCGTAAAGATCGTCGGCGTTTTTCATCGGAAAACGCTTGAGCACCAGCAGCACCCGGTTCGCCAGGCGTGACCACAGGCAAAGCCGATAGGCGGTTTCCATGTCGGCCGTGCCGCGAATGGCTGATGTGTGTTCGCGTGTTTCCTGAAGACCAAGCGCAGTGGCTTCCTCAGCAAGCAGGCCTTCCAGGCCTTTGGGGCAAGTGAGGAAAAGTTCGTAGCGATCCGACATGAGTATTCCAGGGCCTGAGCCGTCAGCGGCGGGCAACGCATTGCCCGACCAGATTTAAAACAGGCGTCTTTCATGGAGAGCGCCTGCGTGGCACACAATTTGTGCCGATCCACCGTATGAACCTGTCATGTCATTACGGCAGTCTTGTATCAGTAAAAAAGTGAATATTGGAACCTATGACGTAGGTAATAAAAAGTCACATAGTGACCCTTCGTCGAATAGACCCTGTTTGCATTACGCCATCACTCGCATTTGCAAGCCCGTCTCACTTCCGCCTGAAACCCGCGGGTCAGTAGGGTTACGAGGAGAATCAAATTTGAAACACCCTCCCTCTTATCGCTCTACAGACCTAAATGTGACGTGCTTATGACAAAACGATCATTCACACCGTCTCAAGCTTTGGTTAGAACTCATCTCAGGTCATCACCGCAACGGTAATGACACTAAGGCCCGCGACGCCGGCAGCGGGCACCAACGGCAGATAATTCTGCCCGACCTCGACATGAGGTCTTCAGGGATATAACAGTCAACAGACGAGGGCAATACCCTATGAGAAGACTCAAGCGTGATCCGTTGGAAAGAGCATTTTTGCGCGGATATCAATACGGCGTTACTGGTAAATCCCGTGAGCTTTGCCCTTTTACTCTACCGTCAGTACGCCAGGCATGGATCAATGGTTGGCGAGAAGGACGTGGCGACAACTGGGACGGTATGACCGGCACTGCGGGAATCCACAGACTCAACGAACTTCACGCGGTCGGATAAGGTAGTCTCCGACCAGTCCATCAAATTTTCTACTGACTTTTACACCCAATACCATGCACGCCCCATCCGGGCGGCGGGCTACGGCCCAGGGGCTCCTTCGAGGAGCCCCTTTTTTTCGCCGCAAATCAGCCGCGAGGCATGGCCGCAATAGCATCCACCGACTGACGGATAAGCGCCGGCCCCTTGTAGATGAACCCGGAATACACCTGCACCAGACTCGCACCGGCAGCGATCTTCTCGGCTGCGTGCCGGCCTTCGGTGATGCCACCGGCAGCAATGATCGGCATGCGTCCTGCCAGTTCGGCAGCCAGCACCTTGACGGTATGCGTGCTCTTTTCCCGAACGGGAGCACCGGACAGCCCGCCCGCTTCGTCAGCATGGGACAGGCCTTCGACACCTTCACGGCTGAGCGTGGTGTTGGTGGCAATGACCGCATCCATGCCGGACTCGATCAGGGCCGTGGCGACCAGCACGGTTTCTTCATCGGTCATGTCTGGCGCGATCTTGATCGCCAGCGGCACACGCTTGCCATGCAATTGCGTCAGCTCCTGCTGACGCAGGCTCAGCGCCTCAAGCAATTGCTTGAGGGAGTCGCCAAACTGCAGGCTGCGCAGGCCCGGAGTATTGGGTGAGCTGACATTGACGGTGACATAGCTGGCGTGGGCGTAGACCTTGTCCAGACAGATCAGGTAGTCATCGACAGCGCGCTCGACAGGCGTATCGAAGTTCTTGCCGATGTTGATGCCCAGAATGCCCTTGTATTTCGCGGCCTGAACCCGGGAGACAAGGTTATCCACGCCCAGGTTGTTGAAGCCCATGCGGTTGATGATCGCTTCGGCTTCGGGCAGACGGAAAATGCGAGGCTTGGGGTTGCCCGGCTGCGGACGTGGCGTCACGGTGCCGATCTCGACAAAACCAAAACCCAGCTGCGCAAAGCCGTCGATAGCCGCACCATTCTTGTCCAGCCCGGCCGCCAGACCTACAGGGTTCGGGAAATCCAGGCCCATGACCTTGACCGGCAACTGCGCAGGCGCCTTGCTCAGCAGGCCATTGAGCCCCAGCCGGCCACCGGCGCCGATCAAGTCCAGCGACAGGTCGTGGGAGGTTTCCGGGGAAAGTTTGAAGAGTAACTGGCGGGCCAGGTTATACATGGGCGGGCAAGGCTCGTTGGAAGCTGAATTCAGGGCGCCGATTATAGACATGTGCCGGCCCGGGTGCGAGGCAAGCTTGCATTTACAGGGCAAACCACTCAGTTGCGCCCTCCATCTGTGCGCAACGCTTCACGGCAGTGCACAAACCGGGTGCGTTCGACCGCCAGAAGCCCGGTAAACAGGTTGTTTGCGACTTGGCACAAGCGCTGCATGAGCAGCTCCATGTAATTCACAAGTCTGCAACCTTCAACGATGAGGGCTGCATTTCCCGAAAGAACGGGACCGGACAAAGGCGTCCTCGTCAGGCAACTGGCGGGACGCCTTTTTTGTTTGCGCAGAATTTATCGAGCACGACCCTGTCGTTCACTCGGAGGCAACATGGCGAAACTCAAACTGGTGATGATCGGCAACGGAATGGCCGGGGTTCGCACCCTTGAAGAACTGTTGAAGCTGAACGAAGAGCTTTACGAGATCACCGTCTTCGGCGCCGAACCGCACCCCAATTACAACCGGATCCTGCTCTCCCCGGTGCTGGCTGGCGAGCAGACCTTTGAAGACATCGTGCTCAACGACCTGGGCTGGTACAGAGAGCACAACATTCAGTTGCTGCTCAACCGCCGCGTGGTAAAGATCGACCGCTCCAAACGGATCGTCATCGCAGACGATGGCACTCAGGCCCGCTATGACCGCCTGCTGATCGCCACCGGCTCACGCCCTTTCGTGCTGCCGGTTCCCGGCAATACGCTCAAGGGCGTAATCGGCTATCGCGACATCGCTGACACGCAACTGATGATCGATACTGCAACCACCCACCGCCGCGCCGTGGTCATCGGTGGCGGCCTGCTGGGGCTGGAAGCAGCCAACGGCCTCAAGTTGCGGGGCATGGATGTGACAGTGATCCACAACGGCCAATCGCTGCTGGAGCGGCAACTGGACAGGACCAGCGGCCAGATGCTGCAAGCGGCCCTGGAGCAGCGCGGCCTGAAATTCCGCCTCAATGAACAGACCGAAGCCTTTCTCGGCGATGAGCAGGGTCAGGTTCAAGCCGTGCAATTCAAAAGCGGCGCTGTAATTGACGCCGATCTGGTGGTCATGGCCGCGGGCATTCGCCCCAATATGGAACTGGCCGCGCAGTCAGGCCTGCCCTGTGACCGTGGCATTCTGGTCAACGACACCCTGCAAACCTACGACCCACGGGTCTATGCCATCGGCGAATGCGTCAGCCATCGCGGCATCGCCTATGGCCTGGTCGCGCCGCTGTTCGAGCAAGCCCGAGTCTGCGCCAATCATCTCGCACAACTGGGTTTCGCCCGCTATCCGGGCTCGGTCACGTCAACAAAATTGAAGGTCACCGGTATCGACCTGTTTTCTGCCGGCGACTTTCTGGGCGGGGAAGGCACTGAAAGCATCACTCTTTCGGACCCTATAGGCGGCATATACAAAAAACTGGTCATCAAGAATGACGTACTGGTCGGAGCCTGCCTGTATGGCGACACCGCCGACGGCAGTTGGTACTTGCAGCAGATCCGGGAAAACCGAGGGATCGATGCCATTCGCAATCACCTGATGTTTGGCGAACAGACTACCGGCGAGGCAGCATGCGCATGACCGAGCCCTCGACCACTCAAATCACCGCCTCGACCTGCTGCTACTGCGGCGTTGGCTGCGGCGTCCTGATCGAACATGACGGACAGAACATTCTCGGCGTCAGTGGCGACCCACAGCACCCGGCCAACTTCGGCAAGCTGTGCAGCAAAGGCTCAAGCCTGCACCTGACTGGCGACCTGTCGGCGCGAGCGCTCGACCCGCAACTGCGCCTGAGCAAAGACCTGGCACGCAGCGTCACCGACTGGAACACCGCGCTGGAACATGCCGCCAATATCTTTGCCGACACCATCAAGGAACACGGCCCCGACAGCGTAGCGTTCTATATCTCGGGGCAATTGCTGACCGAGGATTACTACGCCTTCAACAAGCTGGCCCGGGCACTGGTGGGCACCAACAACATCGACAGCAACTCCCGGCTGTGCATGTCTTCGGCAGTGGTTGGCTACAAGCGCAGTCTGGGCGCCGACGCGCCACCGTGCAGCTATGAAGACATCGAGCTGAGCGATTGCATGATGATCGTCGGCAGCAACATGGCTTACGCTCACCCCATCCTGTTTCGTCGTCTGGAAGAAGCCAGAAGCCGTCGACCCGAGATGAAAATCATCGTGATCGACCCCAGGCGCACAGACACCTGCGAGCTGGCGGACCTGCACCTGGCAATCCTGCCGGGAACGGACGTGGCGTTGTTTCACGGCATTCTGCATTTGCTGATATGGGAAGGCCTGGCTGATGACGACTTCATCGACGCGCACACCCAAGGTTATGCAGACCTGAAAAACCTGGTGCGCGACTACACACCACAATACGTCGCACACACCTGCGGCATTGCGGTCGAGCAACTGCAAACCTGCGCCCGATGGATTGGCCAGGCTCCCAGCTTTCTATCGCTCTGGTGCATGGGCCTGAACCAGTCCACGGCCGGGAGCGCCAAGAACAGCGCCCTGATCAACCTGCATCTGGCCACCGGCCAGATCGGCCGACCCGGCGCAGGCCCCTTCTCTCTTACCGGCCAGCCCAATGCGATGGGTGGCCGCGAAACCGGCAGCCTGTCCAATCTGCTGCCAGGCCATCGTGAAGCAGGTAATCCCCAGCATCGTGCCGAAGTCGCCGAATATTGGGGTGTCGACACGCTACCGGCAACCACCGGCCTGCCCGCCATCGAACTGTTCGAGCAGTTGCAGTCCGGCAAGATCAAAGCGTTATGGATCGCCTGCACCAACCCGGCCCAATCGCTGCCTGATCAGCAAAAGGTCAAACAGGCACTGAGCACATGCCCGTTCGTTGTCTTGCAGGAAGCCTTCCAGACCACCGAAACCGCACGCTTCGCCGACCTGCTGCTGCCCGCCGCCAGTTGGGGTGAAAAGGAAGGCACGGTCACCAACTCCGAGCGACGCATCTCCAACGTACGCAAGGCCATTCCCGCTCCGGGTCAGGCACGTCCCGACTGGGCGATTACCGTGGATTTCGCGCAACGTCTGGAGCGCAGGCTGCGCCCCGATATGCCAGCCCTCTTCGACTTCACCAGTCCACGGCAGCTATTTGATGAATATAAAGTCCTGACTCAAGGCCGTGATCTGGACATGTCCGGTATCGACCGCGACCTCATCGACCGCTGCGGCCCGCAGCAATGGCCTTTTCCTCAGGGAGCCCGCACGGGCACCACTCGCTTGTACAGCGATGGCGTATTCCCGACGGCTTCGGGGCGGGCACAGTTCGTCTGCGATGCCTATGTCGCCGCCAAAGAGCTGCGCGATGCGCGTTATCCGCTGACACTCAATACCGGGCGGTTGCGCGATCAATGGCACGGCATGAGCCGCACGGGTACGGCGGCACGCTTGTTTGGTCACGCCAGCGAGGCAGTGCTGGGGTTGCACCCGGAAGAAATGGACCGCTACCGGTTGCAGCCAGGCGACCTGGTCCATTTGAAAAGCCGCCGTGGCGATCTGGTCGTGCCCGTCAGCAGCGATGATGGTGTTCGCCCAGGCCAGGCATTCCTGCCGATGCACTGGGGAGATCGTTTTCTCAAGGGCGGCGTCAATGTGCTGACCCAACCCGCCTTCGACCCTCTGTCCAAACAACCGGAACTCAAACACTCGGGGGTGCGGATTGAAAAAGCCCACCTGCCCTGGCAATTCTTCGCGCTGATCGAAGGCGACGTGCAAAGCCACCTGACAGCGCTGCGCCCGCTGTGTGAAGCATTTGCCTATGTCAGCCTGGGATTGATCGGCCGCGAACGCCCTGCGCTTGTGATACGGGCAGCCAATGACGTAGCACCCGAGCACTCGCTGCTGGAAACCATCGATCATCTGTTGGGGCTGGATGAAGGGGCAGTAATGGCCTATGACGACCCCAAGCGCTCTATCGGCAAACGCATTCGTCTCGACAACGGCCGCATCACCGCCTTGCGCCTGGCCGGAGAAACCCTGGCTCAGCACTGGTTACAGAATCTATGGCTGCAAGGTCAGGTGGACGAGCAATTGCGTCGCTGGATGCTGGCCCCCATCAGCACAGAGCCAGGCAAGAACGCCTCTCTGGCCCGCGACAAGATTCTCTGCAACTGCAAGAACGTCAGCCAGAGTGCAATCATGAAGGAAATCGATAATGGCCTGGACTTGAATCAGTTGAAAACAAAACTGGGCTGCGGAACACAGTGCGGTTCCTGTGTACCGGAAATAAAAAGGTTGATCAACGCGGTGGTGCTGGCTGATTAAGCATCGATTTGCCGAATCGCACGCAAAGAAAAGCCCGGCCTGAGCCGGGCTTTTCATTAAAGCAGGCTAATTACTTAGCTTGTGCTTCAACTTCTGCTTCTACGCGACGGTTTACTGCGCGGCCAGCTTCAGTTGCGTTGTCAGCAACTGGACGGGTTTCGCCGTAACCAACCGAGTTTACGCGGTTAGCGCCAACACCGTACTGGTTGACCAGAACTTGTTTAACGGCGCTTGCGCGACGCTCGGACAGTTTCTGGTTGTAAGCGTCAGGACCGACGGAGTCAGTGTGACCTTCAACAGTGGTGGTGGTTTGTGGGTATTGCTGCATGAAGTCAGCGAGGTTCTTGATGTCGCCGTAGCTGTTAGGCTTGACCACAGCTTTGTCGAAGTCGAACTTGACGTCCAGCTCAACACGAACAACTTCAGCAACTGCCGGGCAGCCATCAGCGTCAACAGTTACGTTGGCTGGGGTGTTCGGGCACTTGTCGACGTTGTCGCACACGCCGTCGTTGTCGCTGTCGGAGCAGACTTCAGCAACCGGAGCAACTGGAGCTGCTTCGGTTTTCTTGCTGCCGCCACCGAAGTTTACGCCGATACCGACGCTAGGAGCCCACTCGGTCTCGCCCTGGTCGATGTTGTACTGAGCTTCAACGCCAGCACGAGCATAGAAGTTTTCGGTGAAGTACAGCTTGGCACCGCCGCCGATGTTGGCGAAGGTGGAACCGTTACGACCGCCACGGCCAGTCTGACCGATGCTCTGATCGGAGAAACCTGCAGACACGTATGGACGCAGTGTGTCGCCTGGAGCGTTGAAGTGGTACAGAGCGTCCAGGGCAGTGTTGGAGCCCTTGATGTTCTTGCCATCATTGCCACGAGCGTTGTGGACTTCGTCGTAGCCCAGACGCAATTCAACGTCGTCAGTCAGGAAGTAACCGATCGAACCGCCGAACAGGTTGCCGTCGTTTTTGAAGTCACGGGAGCTGTCGAAATATTGTTTCTTGGCGAAGCCCTCGATCTCGACTGCGCCTTGGCCTTGTGCCAGCACGCCGAACGAAGTCGCGGCAACGATAGTACCAATGGCCAAGCCCAAGGTGTTTTTCAGTTTCATCCGTTAAATCCCCATCTGGTGATTGTAAAGCAGCCCCTTGTAACCGGGGCAATTCGTCGGCAAGTCTAGCAGACCCTGCCAGTTCGTTAGAGATAATTGCTCCGAGTTAAGTTTCGGTGATGCCCGCAAATTTCTCACGTAATTTATCCAATGCCCGCTTATAGCGCATTTTCGTTGCGCTTAAGCCCATGTGCATTATGTCTGCGATCTCCTGAAATTCCAGCTCTGCGACAAATCGCAGCACCAGGATCTCCCGATCGATCGGGTTCACATGCACAAGCCAGCGATCGAGACCGCCCCTTTCTTCAGGTTTGGGCGTCTTCTCTTCAGACGCCTCCTCAAGCGGGTCCAGACTCAAAGCGTCCATCAAGCGACGCTTACGCCGTTCCTTTCTGTACTGAGTGATGCACTCGTTGTAGGTGATGCTGTAAAGCCAGGTTTTGAATTTCGATTTACCTTCGAAATTCTTCAATCCATACAAGACCTTAAGCATCACTTCCTGACAGACATCATCAGCATCGCGATCGTTCCCTAAATAACGTGCACAGACGTTAAAAAGTGTTCTCTGGTAACGTCGCATCAACTCTTCGTAGGCCCGCGTCACGTGAAAAAGCTCGACGTGGGCGCGCGCGACCAGCTCCTCATCTGAGAGCTCGCGGGGGTCGTAGCGCGTCGAAAGCGGTAAGGGTTTATTCAAAACGAGTCGTGCCGACAGTCAGGTCAATGTCAGCCACTGCCCAGATTCCGGCAAATTGTGGCGGCATAGATTAGCAGATTCCCCGCTTAACGGCTGCTTACTCTCTGTTCGAGAAGAATTTTGTTGGAAAACGACACCAACTCCCCCTCGTCCGTCAGCAGTGTAGTCTTGACTGTACCGATTTCCTCGATTTGCCCTTCTATCTCGCCAACCTGCAAATGCTGGCCGACCTGATAAAGCTCTCGAACATAAATGCCGGCCAGAATCTGGCTGGCTATTTCACGACTCCCCAGACCCAATGCCAGCGCGACAGCCAGACCAACGGTCAGAAGGCCGATCACGATGACGTGGTTGAGCAGGTCTGTCTTGACCTCAAGCTGGCTGATCGCAACAGAAATACTGATGATGATGACCAGCCCCTGAGCGATTCGCCCAAGGCCCGGCGCATAATCGACACCCACACCCTCGGCAGCTCCACGCACCAGCCCGTTGACCAGTTGCGCAAGCAGCACACCGACAAGCAGCACCAGCGCAGCACCAAAGACCTTGGGCAGGTACAACGCCAACATGTCCAGCGTCGACGAGACACGTTGCAGGCCAAGGGATTCAGCCGCGGAAACCAGGAAAATCAGCAGGACGAACCAGTAGACGATCTTGCCGATCAAGGTGGAGATCGGCACTTTCACGCCGGCACGGCTGATCAGCTTGGTCAGCCCGGTGCCGCCCATGAGACGATCGAGCCCGAGCTTGGCCAGCAATTTCGATAACAGGGCGTCGAGCAGCTTTGCAACCACGAAGCCCAGCAGCACCACCACAAGGGCGCCGAACAGGTTGGGGATGAAGTTTGCAACTTTGGTCCACAATGCAGTCATTGCAGCAACCAGACTCTGGGTCCAGAGATCCAATTCCATGTTCAATCAGCCTTATCGACAGGGCGAGCAGTAGGTTGTGTGCGACGGGAAACAGGTGAAACGTGCGCAGAACCGTTATTGAGGGCAATCATCATCGTCTGACACCAGCGGCCAAGCAGCCCGAACAGTACACCGGCACCCACCTGACGGTTGGCGGTTTTCAGGACACGGCCAAGACAAGCGTCATCATCCCGGCTGGAGGATGACGATTTGAGCATGTCTCGCAAAGATTCTTCAAAGGGATCGTGCATCAGGCACCTCACGCAATGTCAGTGAGAGACGTGACCAGTTTCGGGCGAGTCACAAACGGCATTGAAAATTTATCCGTCACAACCAGCGCAAACGCCTGAAAAGCAACCACTGCCCCACCGCCACCATGACAATCAAGGCGCAGGCCAGAACAAAGCCGTAAGGATTGTCGGAACCGGGAATACCGCCGACATTGATCCCCAGCAGCCCGGTCAGAAAACTCATGGGCAGAAAAATACCGGTGATGATCCCGAAGCGGTACATGGTGTGATCCATGCGCTCACGCAGACGCCGGTCTTCGGACTCCAGCAGCAACCCGACCCGCTCGCGGGTCAGCTCAAGTTCTTCAAGGTAACGGGTCAGGCTGTTGTTCAACTCGTTCCAGTAATCGGCATCGTCATCGACAAACCAGCCAAGCTTGATACGCGATAGCTGGCCGAAGATATCACGCTGGGGAGCAAGAAAGCGGCGCAACCCGGCTGCCCGCCGCCGAATCTGCAGCAGCTTGCCGTGTTCAGGGCTGTAACGCTCGTCGGCATCGGTCCTTTCTTCCTCCTCGTCCACCGACTCGGTCAAATCGCCGAGCAGGTCCTGCACCTTTTCGGTCAGGTATTGAGCCAGATAAAGCGTCAGTTCGGAGGCTGTCTTCGGCCCTTTGCCTTCACTCAACTGCTCAATGAGTTCTTCGGTCGCCCGCAAAGGCCGCAGCCGCAAGGAAATCACCCGCTGGGCAGCCGCAAAGATCCGCACCGACACCATGTCTTCAGGCTCGGCTCCCGGATTGAGGTTCACGCCTCGCAGGAACAGCAACAGCTCCTGATCAGGCAAGGGCAACAAACGCGGGCGGGTATTTTCTTCGAGCAGCAGCGTGCAGGCGAACTCGCTCAGGCCACTGGAATTGCGCAACCACGAATGAGTCTGCGGGTGACTACGGTCCCAATGCAGCCACAGACTTTCGTGGGGCTGCATCTGAAGACCATCGAGTTCGGTTCGAGCAATGAAACGCGCTCCGCCCTGACCATCCAATACGAGAGCATGAACCAGCCCCCACTGCGCATTTGCTTCGTCGAACATTCTTGCTTCGCTTATTCCGGCATTTTCAGAGGGGACGGAGAAATGATCACACCATTATTGTCGGCATACAGGTAATCACCCGGCCGAAAGGTGACCCCGGCGAAGGTCACCGGAACATTCAAATCACCGATGCCGCGCTTGTCGGTCTTTTTCGGGTGACTGGCCAGCGCCTGTACGCCCAGATCGGTTTGCGCCACAACGTCGACATCGCGGATGCAGCCATAGATCAACAAGCCTTCCCAGCCGCTTTTCGCAGCCTTGTCAGCCAGCAGATCACCCAACAGCGCACAACGCAGAGAACCGCCACCATCAACGACCAGAACCTTGCCTTTGCCGTCGAGTGCTACCTGGTCTTTCACCAGTGAGTTGTCCTCAAAACACTTGATGGTCACGATCTCGCCACCAAAGGAGTCACGGCCGCCGAAACTGCTGAACATGGGTTCTACGACTTGCACCAGCTCCGGATAGGCATCACACAAGTCGGGGGTCGAATAATGCATGGCTAACTCCTGTCAGTGAGAGATGGGTTGCTCAGGGCAGCATAGTGGCTTTGACCTCAACTTTCGCCCCGACTTTCATACAAACACAAAACAGGGCTATTGCCCTACCGCTTCCTGCAACCGGGGACTCGCGTCAGTTGCAGAGCGTTCCTGCAACCAGCCGAGCACTCGCGGCCAGACCTGCTGCTGCGCGCCCTTGCTGACCAGCATCCGCACATGGTCGAAATCTTCGTTGAAACCATGCTCGCGCCCCAGGCACAGGAACTGCCGCTGCTGCGAGCCAAACTGGTCGAACAGCATCTGACAGGCCCACACCGGGTCCTGATGATCGCCAACCGAAGCCACCGCCAGAACCGGCACTTCAACACTGGCCAGCCCCGTCCACCAGTTGCTGTCGCGATCGCCGAAACGACCGAACAGGCCGTGCCAGCGCATGCTTTCCAGGACGATGCCAATCGGCTCGTCTTCTGGCCCGCGCTTGAAGCGAGGCCCGGAAATATGCTCGAAAGGCTTGAGCAGCAAGCGCCCGGACCATTGCACGGGCGGGATTTTCAGCGGCCAGTAGGTACGGCTGATCTGACTGCCAAACAACGCAACCGAAGCGGCACCCGCCGGCCCGAGATATTGGCCACCCAACGCTGCTGCCAGCGTGGTGCCACCCAGAGAGTGGCCGATCCAGTGCGGCACTTGCCCGTTCTGCTCGCGAACGAAGGCGGCAATGGCCGGCAGGTCGTAGCGGGCATAATCCGCCACGCGGTTGCGGCGATAGTCCTGATTGCGGGCCGAAAGCCCATGCCCGCGCATCTCGGCAATCCATACATCGTAACCGGCACGCGCCAGGAACGGCCCAAGGCCGATGCCTTTGGGCGAATACCAGAAACGGCGATTGGAAAAGCTGCCATGCAACAGAATGACCGGCACACCGCGCACATCAGGCTGATCCACCAGCCCGAGACGAGTAACAGCCAGCTCGACACTGGGATCAGGGCTGTTGGCAGGCTTCAAGCGATAGACGTCCTCGACCAGATCGCCACGACGCTCGGCACTGATCAAGGCAACGGGAAAAAGATTGCTGCTGCTTTGCATATTGCTCTTTATCTTTGGTTCAAAGGCATCGGGTCGCCTCTGACAGACTGGTGAAACTGCGGGTTTGGGGCCTCACATGAAAAAGGGCGGTTTCCGAAAAAACCGCCCTTTCCAAAACGCCTGAAACCCTAGACGATTCAAGACGCTATTGCATCACATCCGAAACATCTCAGGCCTGAGCCTGCCCTTCTGCAAGGAAGAACCAGGTTTCCAGTACCGAGTCAGGGTTCAGGGAAACACTTTCGATGCCCTGCTCCATCAGCCAGCGAGCCAGATCCGGGTGATCCGAAGGGCCCTGACCACAGATGCCGATGTATTTGCCCGCCTTGTTACAGGCCTGGATGGCATTGGACAGCAGCTTCTTGACCGCCGGATTACGCTCGTCGAACAGGTGCGCAATGACGCCCGAGTCGCGGTCCAGGCCCAACGTCAACTGGGTCAGGTCGTTGGAGCCGATAGAGAAACCGTCGAAGTACTCCAGGAACTCTTCGGCCAGGATAGCGTTGGACGGCAACTCGCACATCATGATGATGCGCAGACCGTTCTCGCCACGCTTGAGGCCATTGGCCGCCAGCAGATCGATGACCTGACTCGCTTCACCCAGAGTGCGCACGAACGGCACCATGATTTCGACGTTGGTCAGGCCCATGTCCTCGCGCACACGCTTGAGGGCACGGCATTCAAGCTCGAAGCAGTCGCGGAAATTCTCGCTGATATAGCGCGAAGCACCGCGGAAGCCCAGCATCGGGTTCTCTTCTTCCGGCTCGTACAGCTTGCCGCCGATCAGGTTGGCGTATTCGTTGGACTTGAAGTCCGACAGACGCACGATGACCTTCTTCGGTGTGAACGCTGCCGCCAGGGTGCTGATACCCTCGACCAGCTTGTCGACATAGAAACCGACCGGGTCGTTGTAACCGGCAATGCGCTTGTCGACGCTGTCCTTGATCTCGGGTGGCAGGCCGGCGTAGTTGAGCAAAGCCTTGGGGTGTACGCCGATCATGCGGTTGATGATGAATTCCAGGCGCGCCAGACCGACACCGGCGTTGGGCAGCTGGGCGAAATCGAACGCACGATCGGGGTTGCCGACGTTCATCATGATCTTGAACGGCAGCTCAGGCATGGCATCGACCGAGTTGGTCTTGATGTCGAAGCCCAGCTCACCCTCGAAGATATAACCGGTATCGCCTTCGGCACAGGACACGGTGACGCCCTGCCCGTCTTTCAGCAGTTGAGTCGCATTACCGCAACCCACAACAGCCGGGATACCCAGTTCGCGAGCGATGATCGCTGCGTGGCAGGTACGGCCACCACGGTTGGTAACGATAGCGCTGGCGCGCTTCATGACCGGCTCCCAGTCCGGGTCGGTCATGTCGGAAACCAGAACATCGCCGGCCTGGACCTTGTCCATCTCGGACACGTCCTTGATGATCCGTACCTTGCCCGCGCCAATGCGCTGGCCAATGGCACGACCTTCAACCAGAACGGTGCCGGTTTCCTTGAGCAGGTAGCGCTCCATGACATTGGCCGAGGAACGGCTTTTCACGGTTTCAGGGCGCGCCTGAACGATGTAGAGCTTGCCATCGTCGCCGTCTTTGGCCCACTCGATGTCCATCGGCGCCTTGTAGTGCTTCTCGATGATCATCGCCTGCTTGGCCAGCTCGCTGACTTCGGCATCGGTGAGGCAGAAACGAGCACGGTCGGCGACGTCGACATCAACGGTCTTCACCGAACGACCGGCCTTGGCCTCGTCGCCGTAGATCATCTTGATGGCCTTGCTGCCCAGATTGCGGCGCAGAATGGCCGGGCGACCGGCTGTCAGGGTGTCCTTGTGGACATAGAACTCGTCCGGGTTGACCGCGCCCTGCACCACCGTTTCGCCCAGGCCATAGGCGCCGGTGATGAACACCACGTCACGGAAGCCGGACTCGGTATCAAGGGTGAACATCACCCCGGCAGTACCGGTTTCGGAGCGAACCATGCGCTGAACGCCTGCCGACAGGGCCACCAGCTTGTGGTCGAAGCCCTGGTGCACACGGTAGGAAATGGCGCGGTCATTGAAGAGAGAAGCAAACACTTCCTTGGCGGCACGAATGACGTTATCGACACCACGGATATTGAGGAAGGTTTCCTGCTGGCCAGCGAAGGAGGCATCGGGCAAGTCTTCTGCAGTTGCCGAAGAACGCACGGCTACGGCCAGGTTCGGATTGCCTGCCGACAAGGCGGCGAAAGCAGTGCGAATCTCGGCATTGAGCCTCTCGGGGAACTCGGCCTCCATGATCCACTGACGAATCTGCGCGCCGGTTCTGGCCAGAGCGTTGACGTCGTCGACATCCAGAGCGTCCAGGGCTGCATGGATCTGATCGTTCAGACCACTCTGCTCAAGGAAATCACGGTAGGCCTGGGCTGTCGTAGCGAAACCACCGGGCACCGAAACACCAGCGCCTGCCAGGTTGCTGATCATTTCGCCGAGGGATGCGTTCTTGCCTCCCACGTGCTCCACATCATGGACGCCGAGCTTATCGAGGGAAACTACGTACTCTACCAAGGTGATCTCTCCACTAACTGTGTTTGTTGTTGGGAAAAGCTCATGGACCCGAGCCACGCGCAGTGTGACAGCGGGTCTGTTCTGGACTGACTTGAAGCAGCAACCTTGAAAAAAGGTGAGAATGCAGGCCATCAGGGCCTGCAAGCGCGCCTATGATATCCAAGAATCGTCACTAGCTTAAGGCCAAAGGCGCAAATGAAACGATCCGCTTTCTTCATCTCGGACGGCACAGGCATCACCGCTGAAACGTTGGGCCAGAGCCTGCTGGCACAATTTGAAAACATTACGTTCAACAAGTTCACGCGACCCTACATCGACAGCGTCGAAAAGGCGCGGGCGATGGTACAACAAATCAACAATGCCGCCGACAAGGACGAGGTGCGGCCGATCATCTTCGATACCATCGTCAATCAGGAAATTCGCGAGATTCTGGCGACCTCCAACGGCTTCATGATCGATATTTTCTCGACCTTCCTCGCGCCGCTGGAGCAAGAGCTTAGTTCACACTCCTCCTACTCGGTGGGCAAATCTCATTCCATCGGTCATAACTCCAACTACATGGAGCGCATCGAGGCCGTAAACTTCGCTCTGGACAACGACGACGGGGCGCGAACCCATTATTACGACAAGGCCGACATCATCCTGGTGGGCGTCTCGCGCTGCGGCAAGACCCCGACCTGCCTGTACATGGCCATGCAGTTCGGCATCCGTGCCGCCAACTACCCGCTGACCGAAGACGACATGGAGCGCCTGCAACTGCCGGACGCACTCAAGGCTCACCGTAACAAACTGTTCGGCCTGACCATTGATCCAGATCGGTTGACCGCCATTCGCCATGAGCGAAAGCCCAACAGCCGCTATTCCAGCTATGCCCAGTGCGAGTTTGAAGTGCGCGAAGTGGAAAGCCTGTTTCGCCGGGAAAACATCCCGAACATCAATTCCACGCATTTTTCGGTGGAAGAGATTTCGGCCAAGGTGCTGGTGGAGAAAGGGGTTGAGCGGCGCTTCAAATAGCCCTTCCCACGCAGGAGTGCCTATTACTTTTTGGGAGGCAGCTTGCTGGCGACTTCAGCGTACAAACGCAGAATATATGCCGCTTCACAGGCCTTTTCGCCAGCAAGCTGCCCCCCACAAGTTTTGTTTATACCTTGACTGACCGGCATTACCAGGACGTACCCGGCACCCGCACCCAACCTTCCATCAACACCCTGGCGCTACGGCTCATGATGGCTTTGGTAACCTTCCATTCGCCCTCTTCCTGCTGCGCCTGAGCCCCCACGCGCAAGGTGCCGGACGGGTGCCCGAAAGTCACAGCCTCACGCTCGCCGCCACCTGCTGCAAGATTGACCAGCGTGCCCGGAATCGCCGCCGCAGTGCCGATGGCCACGGCCGCTGTGCCCATCATGGCGTGGTGCAGTTTGCCCATGGAGACGGCTCGCACCAGCAGGTCGATATCCTGTCTGTTGACCGGCTTGCCACTGGAGGACAGATAGTCGGCAGGTCCGGCAACGAAAGCGACCTTGGGGGTGTGCTGACGCAAAGAAGGATCATCAATGCTGTTGATCAGCCCCATGCGCAAAGCACCGTGAGCCCGAATGCTTTCCAGTTTCGCCAGCGCCTGGGCATCGCCATTGATATCGGTCTGCAACTCGGTACCGATATAGCCAATGTCGGCTGCATTGACGAAGACCGTGGGAATACCGGCGTTGATCATGGTCGCCTTGAGGGTGCCGATACCCGGCACTTGCAACTCATCGATCAGGTTACCGGTGGGAAACATCGAACCACCCGCGCCCTCTTCATCGGCGGCCGGATTCAGGAACTCCAGTTGCACTTCGGCAGCCGGAAAGGTCACGCCATCCAACTCGAAGTCGCCGGTTTCCTGCACTTCACCGTCCGTGACGGGCACGTGGGCAATGATGGTCTTGCCGATATTGGCCTGCCAGATCCGTACGACAGCCACGCCGCTGGACGGGATACGAGCGGCATCAACCAGCCCCTGGCTGATGGCAAAAGAACCCACGGCAGCGGAAAGATTGCCGCAGTTGCCACTCCAGTCGACAAAAGGCTTGTCGATGGAAACCTGGCCGAACAGGTAATCGACATCGTGGTCGGCCTTGCTGCTGCGCGACAGGATGACCGTCTTGCTGGTACTGGACGTCGCACCGCCCATGCCATCAATCTGTTTTTCATAAGGATCGGGGCTGCCGATGACCCGCAGCAGCAATGCGTCACGGGCCGAGCCCGGAACCTGCGCGACTTCCGGCAGGTCCTTCAGATTGAAAAACACGCCTTTGCTGGTGCCGCCACGCATGTAAGTGGCCGGGATACGGATCTGGGGTTTGTGGGGCATGGAAACCTCAAGTGCATATGTAAGACTAATGCCGATCAGTCAGGGCATACATGTCACCTGTGGGAGGGGCCTTGGCCGCGACGACCTACTGACAGACAACACATTTTCAGTGCCTGAAACTGCGCTGTCGCGGCCAAGGGCCCCTTCCACGGATTATCGCCTTTCGCGGATGAATCGCTCCTACGCGGACTCCAGAAAATCCTGGGCGAAGCGTTGCAGCACACCGCCTGCCTCATAGATAGACACCTCTTCAGCGGTATCCAGACGGCAGGTCACTGGCACTTCCAGCCGCCCACCGTTCTTGCGCTGGATCACCAGCGTCAGGGTTGCCCGTGGCGTGCGCTTGCCGATCACGTCGAATGTCTCAGTGCCGTCGATCCCCAGCGTCAGGCGATTGGTGCCAGCCTGAAACTCCAGCGGCAAGACGCCCATGCCCACCAGATTGGTGCGGTGGATACGCTCGAAGCCTTCGGCAGCAATGGCTTCGACACCCGCCAGACGCACGCCTTTGGCCGCCCAGTCCCGGGACGAGCCCTGGCCGTAGTCAGCACCAGCGATGATGATCAGCGGCTGCTTGCGCTCCATGTAGGTTTCGATGGCTTCCCACATGCGGGTCACCTTGCCTTCCGGCTCGATACGGGTCAGCGAACCTTTCTTGACCTTGCCATCCACCAGCGCCATCTCGTTGAGCAATTGCGGGTTGGCGAAGGTGGCGCGCTGTGCGGTCAGGTGGTCGCCACGGTGAGTTGCATAGGAGTTGAAGTCCTCTTCCGGCAGGCCCATCTTTGCCAGGTACTCACCTGCCGCGCTGTCGAGCAGGATCGCATTGGAAGGCGACAGGTGATCGGTGGTGATGTTGTCCGGCAGCACCGCCAGCGGGCGCATGCCCTTGAGTGTCCGCTCACCGGCCAGCGCGCCTTCCCAATAAGGCGGGCGGCGGATGTAGGTGCTCATCGGACGCCAGTCATAGAGCGGTTCGACTTTCGGGCCGTAATCTTCCTCAAGAGCGAACATCGGGATGTAGACCTGACGAAACTGCTCCGGCTTGACCGAAGCCTGGACCACGGCGTCGATTTCCTCGTCGCTCGGCCAGATATCCTTGAGGCGGATTTCCTTGCCGTCGGCAATGCCCAGCACATCGTTTTCGATATCGAAACGAATGGTGCCAGCAATGGCATAAGCCACCACCAGCGGCGGCGAAGCCAGAAAAGCCTGCCGGGCATAAGGATGGATACGCCCGTCGAAGTTGCGATTGCCGGACAACACCGCCGTGGCATACAGATCGCGCTCAATGATTTCCTGCTGAATCTTCGGCGCCAGCGCGCCGGACATGCCATTGCAGGTGGTGCAGGCAAATGCCACGACACCAAAGCCCAGCTGCTCAAGCTCCGGGGTCAGCCCGGCCTCGTCCAGATACAGCGCGACCGTTCTGGAGCCGGGTGCCAGCGATGATTTCACCCAGGGCTTGCGAGTCAAGCCAAGACGATTGGCGTTGCGCGCCAGCAAGCCTGCCGCAATCACGTTGCGCGGGTTGCTGGTGTTGGTGCAACTGGTGATGGCAGCGATGATCACCGCGCCGTCAGGCATCTGGCCCGGCACGTCCTGCCACTGCCCGGCAATGCCTCTGGCCGCAAGATCGGTGGTTGCGACACGGGCATGAGGGTTGGATGGCCCGGCCATGTTGCGCACTACGCTGGACAGATCGAAGCTCAATACCCGCTCGTATGCGACCTGCTGTAAACTGTCGGACCACAGCCCTGTGTGCCTGGCATACAACTCCACCAGACGCACCTGCTCGTCCTCGCGCCCGGTCAGGCGCAGGTAATCGATGGTTTGCTGATCGATGGAGAACATCGCGGCAGTGGCGCCGTATTCCGGGGCCATATTGGAAATCGTCGCCCGGTCCCCAAGGGTCAGGCTCGATGCACCTTCACCGTAGAACTCAAGATAGGCGCCGACGACTTTTTGCTTGCGCAGGTATTCAGTCAGAGCCAGCACCACGTCAGTGGCGGTAATGCCGGGCTCGCGGCGACCGGTCAGTTCGACACCGACGATATCCGGCAGACGCATCCAGGAGGCACGCCCGAGCATGACGTTCTCGGCTTCCAGGCCACCCACGCCAATGGCGATCACGCCCAGCGCATCGACATGGGGCGTGTGGCTGTCAGTGCCCACCAGCGTATCCGGGAAAGCCACGCCTTCGCGGACCTGCACCACCGGCGACATTTTCTCCAGGTTGATCTGGTGCATGATGCCGTTGCCCGGCGGGATCACCTCGACATTCTTGAAGGCCTTTTTGGTCCAGTCGATGAAGTGGAAACGATCCTCGTTGCGCCGGTCCTCGATGGCCCGATTCTTCTCGAAAGCCTGCGGGTCATTGCCGCCACACTCCACGGCCAGCGAGTGGTCGACGATCAACTGCACCGGCACCACCGGGTTGACCAGCGCCGGGTCGCCGCCCATAGAGGCAATGGCATCACGCAAGCCAGCCAGGTCCACCAGAGCGGTCTGGCCAAGAATGTCATGGCACACCACCCGCGCCGGAAACCAGGGAAAGTCCAGATCGCGCCTGCGCTCAACAAGCTGGCTCAGGGAAGCCTTCAACGTGGCAGGATCACAGCGACGCACCAGATTTTCAGCCAGCACACGAGAGGTGTAAGGCAACAGGTCGTAAGCACCCGGCCTGATAGCCTCGATAGCCCCTCGGGCGTCGAAGTAATCCAGCGAAGTGCCGGGAAGCGGCTTGCGGTATTCAGTGTTCATGGCACAGGACTCGATCACGGAGTTTGGGAGTAGAGAGGGGAACTCATGAGCGGCTCCCCTTCCCTTTTTTCAGCGCTGTTCGATGGGCACGAACTTGCGCTGCTCAACGCCGACATACTCGGCGCTCGGGCGAATGATGCGATTGTTGGAACGCTGCTCGAAGACGTGAGCGGCCCAGCCGGTCAGGCGCGAACAGACGAAAATCGGTGTGAACAGCTTGGTGGGAATCCCCATGAAGTGATACGCCGAGGCATGATAGAAATCCGCATTGGGAAACAGCTTCTTCTGTTCCCACATGGTCTTGTCGATGGCTTCGGAAACCGGGAACAACACCGTATCGCCCACTTCATCCGCAAGCTTCTTCGACCAGCCCTTGATGACCTCGTTGCGCGGGTCGGACTCCTTGTAGATCGCATGGCCGAAGCCCATGATCTTTTCCTTGCGCTCCAGCATGCCAAGAGTGCCTTTGGTGGCCTCTTCAGCCGAAGCAAAACGCTGGATCATCTCCATCGCCGCTTCATTGGCGCCGCCATGCAGCGGGCCGCGCAAGGTGCCAATGGCCGCCGTGACGCAGGAATACAGATCCGACAGGGTCGAAGCACAGACCCGTGCGGTAAAGGTCGAGGCGTTGAACTCATGCTCGGCGTAGAGGATCAGGGAGACATCCATGACCTTGCGATGCAGTTCGCTGGGGGATTTGTCGAGCAGCAGGTGCAGGAAGTGGCCGCCGATGGAGGTTTCATCCGTCACGCAATCGATGCGCTTGCCATCATGGGAGAAGCGATACCAGTAGCACATGATTGCCGGGAAAGCCGCCAGCAACCGGTCGGTCGCATCGCGCTGCTGCTCGAAGCTCAGTTCCGGCTCAAGGGTGCCAAGCATCGAAGCGCCAGTACGCATCACATCCATCGGATGGGTGTCGGCGGGAATGCGCTCCAGCACTTCTTTCAGCGCCTGTGGCAGATCGCGCAGGTTCTTGAGGCGTTCCAGGTAGGCCGTCAGTTGCGCCTGGGTCGGCAATTCGCCGTACAGCAGCAGATAGGCCACCTCTTCAAAGCGGGCCTCGGCAGCCAGTTCGCGCACGTCATAACCACGATAGGTCAAGCCCGCGCCAGCCAGGCCGACGGTGGACAGGGCTGTCTGGCCGGCAACCTGACCCCGCAGGCCGGCACCACTCAATACTTTTGCTTCAGCCATTGCATTCTCCAGTTCTTGAAATTGTCGGGAATTGGCGATTCGTTTTTCTTGGCGGATGAATTCCATGCATGCCGATTGGCACCTGTGGGAGGCAGCTTGCTGGCGAGGGGGCCAGCAAAACTGACGCATAGTCTGCATCTCTTCACACTGTCGCCAGCAAGCTGCCTCCCACAAAGTGTGTACATCACCCCTTCTTCTGAGCAAACAGCGCATCCAGCTTCTGCTCGAAAGTGTGGTAGTCGATGGCGTCATACAGCTCCATGCGCGTCTGCATGGTGTCGATCACATTCTTTTGTGTGCCATCGCGACGGATAGCGCCATAGACGTTTTCCGCCGCCTTGTTCATGGCGCGGAATGCCGATAAAGGATAGAGCACCAGCGAAACGTCAGCGGCCCGCAGCTCATCCACCGTGAACAACGGCGTGGCACCGAATTCGGTGATATTGGCCAGGATCGGCACACCTGCGCGATTGGCAAACTGCTTGTACATGCTCAGTTCGGTAATGGCTTCGGGAAAGACCATGTCGGCGCCTGCCTCGATACAGGCTGCCGCCCGCTCCAGCGCCGACTCCAGCCCTTCGACTGCCAGAGCATCGGTGCGCGCCATGATCACGAAGCTGTCGTCGGTTCGTGCATCCACCGCAGCCTTGATGCGGTCGACCATTTCCTGCTGCGAAACGATTTCCTTGTTGGGGCGGTGCCCGCAACGCTTGGCGCCGACCTGATCCTCGATATGAATCGCCGCCGCGCCCGCCTTGATCATCGACCTGACAGTGCGCGCCACGTTGAACGCCGAAGAACCGAAACCGGTGTCCACATCCACCAGCAATGGCAAGTCGCAGACATCGGTAATGCGCCGCACATCGGTCAGCACATCATCCAGCCCGGTGATCCCCAGATCGGGAATACCCAGGGAACCGGCCGCCACCCCGCCACCTGACAAATAGATCGCCTTGAACCCTGCGCGCCTGGCCAGCAGCGCATGGTTGGCATTGATCGCCCCCACCACCTGCAAGGGCTGCTCGCTGGCAACGGCATCACGGAAACGCTGGCCGGGAGTTTTATTGTTGTGACTCATTTTTCACCTCGGTCGGGAGCAGCCTGGTAATGGCGCTCGATGTTGCGTCTGGAAGCACCGATATGGCGGCGCATCAATAATTCGGCCAGCTCGCCATCGCGCTCGGCAATGGCGTCCAGAATGCGATGGTGTTCGGCAAAGGCCTGGCGCGGACGATTGGGGGTGGTGGAAAACTGGATGCGGTACATGCGCACCAGTTGATAAAGCTCGCCACAGAGCATCTGGCTGAGGGTCTTGTTACCGCTGCCCTGAATGATCCGGTAGTGGAAGTCGAAATCCCCTTCCTGCTGGTAGTAACCCACGCCGGCCTGAAACGCGGCATCGCGCTCATGGGTATCGAGCACATTGCGCAACTCATCGATCTGTTCGGTGGTCATGCGCTCGGCCGCCAGACGACAGGCCATGCCTTCAAGGGACTCACGAATTTCATACAGTTCGATCAGTTCGGCATGGCTGAGCGATACGACGCGCGCGCCCACATGCGGAACCCGGACCAGCAGTCGCTGACCTTCCAGCCGGTGAATGGCCTCACGCAACGGCCCGCGACTGATGCCGTAGGTGCGGGCCAGTTCCGGCTCGGAAATCTTGCTGCCGGGGGCGATCTCGCCCTTGACGATAGCCGCCTGAATACGCCTGAAGACATTTTCGGAAAGTGTTTCCGAGTCCTCGACGGCGACCGTGGAAGTCTCGACTGCATCCAACATATTGTCGACACCTTCAAAATGACATGTGGGTAAATCTAGTAAATACGGCACATCTCGTCAAAATAATTCTCATAATTGTCGACAATCTACCAAAAAACGAGATTCCCCCAGCTACAGACCAATTCCAATCAATGAAAACACACACAAACTTGCAGGAGGCAGCTTGCTGGCGAAAAGGCCCGTGAAACCGACAGATATTCTGCGTCTGTACACCAAGTCGCCAGCAAGCTGCCTCTCACAAAGTTATTCATGCCTCTGACTGATCGGCATTACTACGACAGGCAGGGATAACTGGCATCACGAAACCTTCATGCTAGAATGGCGGCCGCATCTGCCGAGTGCAGCTCTTCAAAGGACACGGCCTGCCAGACACGCCAGGCTGAAAAACCTGCGCTGCGGCCCTGAAGTTTTCCGCCTGTCGCGCAAGGACCTATGAGACTCGAAACCCTCACCACGTTGCTCTGTCTGCTGTTTCTTCCTGCCCTGTGCGCTGCCGCCAACAAGACCGTCTACGGCCTGAACGAATACGCCAGACTCACCAACATTGACCTTGAGGTCGCCGCCAAACTCGATACCGGCGCCAAGACCGCATCGTTGAGTGCGCGTGACATCAAGCATTTCAAGCGCAACGGCGAGACCTGGGTCAGGTTCTATCTGGCCATCGACAACAGCCACGCCCACCCCATCGAACAGCCACTGACGCGCATCAGCCAGATCAAGCGCCGGGCCGACGATGTCGATGCGGATGACGAAAAAAAATACAGCGCGCGCCCGGTTATCAACCTCGATATCTGCATGGGTGAAGTTTTACGCACCATAGAAGTGAACTTGACCGACCGAAGTGCTTTCCAATACCCGCTTTTGATTGGCTCCGATGCACTCAAACACTTCGATGCGCTGGTCGATCCAAGTCTTAAATTTGTGGCGGGCAAGCCCGCCTGTGCCTCCGTCGTTCAAAACGCAGAGTAAATAAATGCGCTCTCTTACACTTCATCTGAAAATCCTGATCACGTTTCTGGTGGCCCTGGGCATCGCGATCACGGCCTATCAGATCGTCATTCTCGGCATCCCGCTGACCGAGGACGAGACCGACAACCTGTGGAATATCGACGCCAAGGTAGAGTTTCAGGCCAACAGTAAAGAATCGATCAAGATCCAGATGTTCGTCCCGCCCCTGACCACCGACTACATCAGCCTCAACGAAAGCTTCATTTCCAATAATTACGGCGTCAGCGTCAACCGCGTTGACGGCAACCGCAAGGTGACCTGGTCCTCACGACGCGCCAACGGCAACCAGACGCTGTATTACCGACTGGTGCTGACCAAGCGCTATGGCGCAGACAAGCCCAAGAGCAAAGGCCCGATCTTTCGCGACAGCATTGCGGTAGAAGGCGCCGAGAAAATCGCCGCCGAAGCGCTGCTTGCGCCTATTCGTCGCCACTCCGCCGATGTCGAAACCTTCATCAGCGAGGCCATCAAGCGCGTCAACAACCTCAAGGACGATAACGCCAGGCTGCTGCTGGCGGGCGATACCTCGGCCGTCAAGAAAGCCCAGATCACCGAGCTTCTGCTGTCCATGGCCCACGTGCCGATGGAAAAGGTACACACCCTGCGCCTGATCACCGACCAGCCGCAGACACCCGAACTGTGGCTGCGCAGTTTCAATGGCAAGGAATGGTTGTATTTCAACCCGGACACCGGTGAAGCCGGCCTGCCGGATGACCGGCTGCTGTGGTGGACAGGCGATGAAAACCTGATCAGCATCGAGGGCGGTAGAAAAGCTTCAGTCAGCTTCAGCCTCAATAACAGCGAAATGAACGCCATGCGGCTGGCCAAGCTGACCGATGAAAGCACCGATACGGACTTCCTGTCCTATTCGCTGTACGGCCTGCCCCTGCAAACCCAGCAGACCTTCATGATCATGGTGATGATCCCGATTGGCGTACTGGTCATCCTGATCCTGCGCAATCTGGTCGGCCTGCAGACACTCGGCACCTTTACCCCGGTGCTGATCGCCCTGGCCTTCAGGGAAACCCAGCTGGGCTTTGGCATCGCGCTGTTTACCGTGATCACGGCCCTTGGCCTGTCGCTGCGCTCCTATCTTGAACACCTGAAACTGCAAATGCTGCCGCGTCTGTCGGTGGTCCTGACCTTTGTCGTGGTGCTGATCGCGGCCATCAGCCTGTTCAGCCACAAACTGGGTCTGGAACGCGGCTTGTCGGTAGCCCTGTTCCCGATGGTGATTCTGACCATGACCATCGAGCGCCTGTCGATCACCTGGGAAGAGCGCGGTGGCGGCCATGCCATGAAAGTGGCCATCGGCACCCTGTTCGCGGCCTCTCTGGCGCACCTGATCATGAGTGTGCCGGAGCTGACCTACTTCGTCTTCACCTTCCCGGCGGTGCTGCTGATTCTGGTTGGCTTCATGCTGGCGATGGGCAGATACCGTGGCTACCGCCTGACCGAACTGCTGCGTTTCAAGGCATTCATCAAAGCAGAAGACGCCAAATGATCGGTTTGTGGAAGACCTGGAAAGCCCTGGAAGCCAAGGGCATCATGGGCATCAACCGGCGTAATGCCGACTACGTGCTCAAGTACAACAAGCGCAGCCTGTACCCGATTGTCGATGACAAGATCATCACCAAGGAACGGGCCATGCAGGCGGGCATCCAGGTCCCGGAAATGTATGGTGTCATTTCCACGGAAAAGGAAATCGACCGCCTCGGCGATATCCTCGGCCAGCATACCGACTTCGTCATCAAGCCCGCACAAGGCGCTGGCGGAGACGGAATTCTGGTGGTGGCCGACCGTTTCGAGGGGCATTACAAAACGGTCTCGGGGCGCATCATCACCCACTCGGACATCGAACATCAGGTGTCCAGCATCCTGACCGGGCTTTACTCGCTAGGCGGGCATCGTGACCGGGCGTTGATCGAATACCGGGTCATTCCGGACCAGATATTCAAGAGCATCAGCTACGAAGGCGTGCCCGATATCCGCATCATCGTGCTGATGGGCTACCCGGTAATGGCCATGCTGCGCCTGCCGACGCGCCAGTCCGGCGGCAAAGCCAACCTGCACCAGGGCGCCATCGGGGTCGGCGTGGGCCTGGCCAGCGGCGTGACCCTCGAAGGCACCTGGCTCAACAGCATCATCAACAAGCACCCCGACACCACCAATGCCGTGGACGGTGTACAACTGCCCTACTGGAACGGTTTCATGAAACTCGCCGCCGAGTGCTACGAACTGTGTGGCCTGGGCTACATCGGCGTAGACATGGTGCTGGACCAGGAAAAAGGCCCGCTGATTCTTGAGCTCAACGCCCGCCCCGGCCTGAATATCCAGATCGCCAACAACTGCGGGCTGACTCACCGGACCCAGGCGGTTGAGGCGCGTCTGGAAGAACTGGCACGCCAGGGGATAAAGGAGACGCCCGAACAGCGGGTGAGTTTCGTGCAGGAGGTGTTTGGGTATGTGTGAACGGGATTTCGATGGACTATACCGTCAAGTATTGACGGTTGAACTCATTGGCCAAACCTCACTTTTTGGCTCACTCGGTTCACAACGGCAGTTTTTTCACTAACTGTGTTCGCACTAGCTCCCTTGACTGCAATGTCCTTCCCTCTCTTAACGATACGACGCGCATCTTCAAGAGCGACACGTGCTCTAGCACCTTCGTCGATAGCCTCATGAATCGCGTCTCGTTGTTGCCAAGTCAATTCATCTTGACTAGTGCTCCCTCGCATGACTCCTTCACGACGCCCGCTTACCTTTTTCCATAGTTTAATTTCCTTGCGACTAAGATCACCGACCGAGAACATCCCAGAAGTATCATCAACAACGGAATTCGACGATATACTCGCGGCACTAAACGAAACTTTCGGAGAACTTCCAGCACTCGACACCACTTTCGCTGCACCTCCTAAAGATGCTCCGATATTGACACCTATAGCTAACCCACCTGTAGCTCCCGCCACAACTCCAGCCCCAAGACTGAGCCATGCCAACGACTCGCTTAAACCGCCCGACGTTAACGAACTGCCTACCCCCGTCCCCACAGAAAAAACTGTAGCTACAGTTGAGACACTGCCCGCAACATATCCCACCATTGAAGCAGTAGCCGCAGTTATACCTAACACTGCACTGACGGGAGCGGCGATGCCAGCAGTCAAGACTGTGGCCGCGACCCCTGCAACCAAGCCGACCCACCATGGAATATGCCCGTCCGGATCCAGATAATTGACCGGATCCCCCAGGCAATACGCATAAGGGTTCACCCCTCCCCGATCAAACGGGCTCAGGTTGTCCGGGCTATGAAACCGCATCAGCACCGGGTTATAGGCGCGATACCCCTGACCGAGCAGGTACCAGCCCGTGGACGGCTCACACAGTTCGCCGTTGAAGGCGCAGCGGCTGTCCACTGCCGGTGTGTCGCTGCGATGACCATAAGCGCTGTATTCGGCAGACGTGACGCTGCCTGCATCGGCCTCAGCCATTACCGTCTTTTTTGCATCGGTCGCCAGCAGCAAAGTCGCAGCCGTTGCTCCGCCCAGACGTTCGGCCAGCAAGGTATCACTGCTCCCGATAAAGGTTCGCTGCTGCGCGCCCTGCAACTGATTTGCCAGTTGCCCCTCCCGATAGAAACGCCGCTCATGAGCACCCGCTTCGCTGGAGCGGGTCAGGCTGTCCTGCGCATCATAGCCATAATCCACCACAGCAGACCCATCGTTTGCGGACACCGCAAGCAGGCGCCCCAAGGCGTCGTATTCCAATCCGCGTCCGGCTTCGTCAAGCGTCAGGTTGCCGTTGTCATCGTAATCCAGCTCGATATTGGCAGGATAATCGGCATGGCTGTTACGCACGGCACTGAGCTGGGTCGGGTCGCGCCCGGTATATTCGTAATCGGCAACATTGCTGCCACCTGCGAAGACCGTCTCAACGCTCAGGATATTATCGAGCGCATCGAACTTGAACGTCTGGCTCTGGATCTGTTTGCCCTGCGGGTCCACCGGCGCATCAGGGCCGGAAGCGGTGTACAGCTCCAGCCGCCCCCTGGCATCGTAAACGAAGGTTTCATCACGCAGCACCGTACTGCCCTCTTTCAAGGTGCGCTGTTTCAGGTGATCGGCCGCGTCATAGGCCTGAACCAGTTGCTGTATCGTTCCTCCCGGCAGAGTAAAACTGCGCAAGACCTCACGACCTGCATCGTCATACTCCAGGCTGACACTCAGGCTCTGGCCGCTGTCCACGGTTGTGATGCTGTCGAGCAGACCCTGGGCGTTATAGCCAAAAGCCGAGACCAGCGCGCCAGCATCGAGCTGTTCGAGCCGACCGCTTTCGTCATAGCGATAAGTCTGGGTCTGGCCGAGTACATCGGTATATCTGAGCAAAAGCCCCTTTAAGCTGTAGCGATACTGCATGGCATAGGCTTCGCCGCCCTGAACCCTGCGCTCCTCCTTGATCTCGCCATTGCTGTAGTAATCGCGCTCCAGCTCCTGATCCTGTTCCTTGCTGCTCAGCAGCCGGGCACTCTGCAGGTCATAGGTGTAATCGGCCGTGCTGCTCAGCATCTTGCGCTGGACCGGTTGATCGCCCAATTGAGGCTGGTAGACATAATCAATGGCCTCGCCGCCTGGCGTATAGACCTTGCCGGGCTGTAGCTGAGCGCCTGGATACTCGAACCGGCTGACCCGGCCACCAATGGTGGAGTCGGTCATGCGCTTCAAACCATCGAATGTCTGTTCGCCTACTACCACGCCATCGACAGCAATCGATACAGGCAAGTCCTCGCGGCTGTGCAAGGCGTAGGTCCGCTCTACCTGTGCTCTGTCAGGCAGTTGACTGATGCGCAGGCGGTCAAAGGCGTCATAACTGGATTCCCGGTAATTGCGCAACGCATCGAATTGCCCGAAGGTTCGCCCAAGGCCATCGTAAGTAGTGGTTTCGAGGCTGATACGCGACTCATCCAGCGCCAGCCGCTCGATAGAATCAGGCTTGTCGAACAGATTGTTCACGGTGACGGTCTTGCCCATCCCCGCCTGCCACTCGCTGGTGGTGCGCTTGATGGGGTCCTGGACCTTGTGCCGCTCGATCCCGTCCGGGCCGGTGATACTGCGCTGTTCACCCCAGTCATCGTATTGATAGGTATTGGTCAGGGGCAGTTCACGCAATTGCAGCTCCGGCTCATCCTCGATTTCCACCAGCAGCCAGTCACTCTCGGTGTCCTCGGTCAACAGCCCGCGAGCGTCGTACAGCGCGCTGTAGGTCTGGAAGTAATCGGCAGGTTTGTTCTCGTCGGCGCCCTGCCGCAACTCCTTCACCACACGGTTCATGCCATCGAGCAAGGTGCGGGTCTTGATCCCCTTGACGTTGGTGGTTTCCTGTTCGGCCTGTTGGCCGTCCACGGCGCTGAGCACATAGCGATAATGGCGCGAAGCTTCGTAGAGCGTGCCAGGGGCTGCGGTTTCCTCGATGACCCGGCCCAGCGCATCGTAGCGGTAGGCAACTTCCACGTCGTTGTCGTCGCGGTTGAGCAGTGGCTGGCCGTTGAGCAGCGAGTGTTGCAGGGTATGGGTCTTGCGCACGGTATCGAAGCTGGTGCTCAGGCTGATGATGGTGTGCTGCACGGTTTC